>DASQKY010000038.1 GCA_035630295.1 Acidimicrobiales bacterium
GCGCGGAACGTCCCGACAGACCGTCTCGACGGACCGCTTCGACAGACCGCCTCGAGGCTGCTGGCTCGCCGGTACCCCCATCCGGGCTCCATCCACGCCCTGACTCCTGCGTGTCGAAGCACCGGGCAGCAGCGCCCCCCGCCTAGCCTGTGACGGAACACAACTCCTGTGACGAGTGCGAGGCCTGGGGGCCGCGTGGCGAACAGCATTCTCGGCCGTGACATGGCCGTCGATCTCGGCACCGCGAACACCCTCGTCTACGTGCGGGGGCGCGGGATCGTGCTGAACGAGCCCTCCGTGGTGGCCGTGTCGGTCAAGGACGGCCGGGTGCTGGCCGTGGGGACCGAGGCCAAGCGCATGATCGGGCGCACCCCGGCCCACATCGAGGCCATCCGCCCCTTGAAGGACGGCGTCATCGCCGACTTCGAGATCTGCGAGAAGATGCTCCGCTTCTTCATCCACAAGGTCCACCAGCGGCGCTTCGCCAAGCCCCGCATGGTGATCTGCGTGCCCTCCGGCATCACCGGGGTGGAGCAGCGGGCCGTGCAGGAGGCCGCCGAGTACGCCGGGGCCCGCAAGCCGGCCTACATCATCGAGGAGCCCATGGCCGCTGCCATCGGGGCCGGCCTCCCGGTGCAGGAGCCCACCGGCAACATGATCGTCGACATCGGGGGTGGCACCACCGAGGTGGCCGTCATCTCCCTGGGAGGCATCGTGGCCAGCCAGTCGGTCCGGGTCGGGGGCGACGAGCTGGACGACGCCATCATCCAGTTCATCAAGAAGGAGTACAGCCTGGCCCTGGGCGAGCGCACCGCCGAGGAGGTCAAGATGGCCCTCGGGTCGGCCTGGCCCCTGGAGGAGGAGCTGCACGCCGAGATCCGGGGCCGGGACCTGGTGACCGGCCTCCCCAAGACCATCGTCACCTCCACCGAGGAGCTGCGCGAGGCCCTGGAGGAGCCGGTGGCCGCCATCTGCGACGCGGTCAAGGTCACCCTGGACAAGACGCCGCCCGAGCTGGCCGCCGACATCATGGAGCAAGGCATCGTGCTGGCCGGCGGCGGGGCCCTGCTGCACGGCCTGTCCCACCGGCTGGAGCACGAGACGGGCATGCCCATCGTCATCGCCGACAACCCCCTGCACTGCGTGGCCATCGGCTCCGGCCAGTCCCTGGAGGAGTTCGAGGCCCTCAAGGGCGTGCTCTTCTCGTCGAACCCCCAGACCTAGCCCCCAGGCAAGGTGCCCCGGTCACGGCGTTTCGGACGCTCGCGCTTCACCCTCATCCTGCTGGTCCTGGCCTCGCTGACGGTCCTCACCCTCGACTACCGCGACAGCGGTCCGGTGCAGGGGGCCCGCAACGCCCTGGGCACCGTCCTGTCGCCGTTCCGCTCGGTCGGCGAGTGGGTGGCCACGCCGTTCCAGAACGGGTGGGAGGGCATCACCGGCTACGACGACCTGAAGGACGAGAACACCGACCTGCGGCGCCAGCTCGACGAGGTGCGGGGCGACGAGGTCGAGGCCGACGCCCTGACCAAGGAGAACGAGGAGCTGCGCCGCCTCAACGACCTGCCCGTCACCGCCGACATCCCCCGCACCACGGCCGAGATCACCTCGGGCCCGCTGACCAGCTTCGACACCACCCTCGAGATCGACAAGGGCTCGGGGGACGGCATCAAGGTGGGGATGGCCGTCATCACCGAGGCCGGCCTGGTCGGGCGGATCCACCGGGTGCAGGGCGGCCGGGCCCGGGTGCAGCTCATCACCGACCCCGACTTCCCCGGCGTGGGGGTGCGCCTGGTCGAGAGCGGTGATGTCGGCCTGGCCCGGGGCAGCAGCCGGGGCCGGCTCCGGGTCGAGGAGGGGATCACCGCCACCACGCCGGTCGAGCGGGGCGAGGACCTGGTGACCAGCGGGCTCGAGCGCAGCAACTACCCGGCCGGCATCCCGGTGGGGACGGTGATCGACGTGCAGCCCACCGAGGACCAGGTCGAGCAGGCCCTGAACGTCGAGCCCGCCGCCGACCTGGACGCGGTGCGCTTCGTCATCGTGCTCCTCTGCGACGAGAACTGCGGATAGCCGTGGTGGCCGGTCGCCTCGCCCTGGTGGGCCTCGTCGCCCTGCTCCTGCAGCTCACCGTGATCTCGCCCATCACCGTGGCCGGCGCCCGGCCCGACGTGGTGCTGCTGTTCGCCATCGTGGTGAGCATGGAGACCGACCCGGAGCGGGGAGCCGTGGCCGGCTTCGCCCTCGGCCTGGCCTTCGACCTGCTGCTCGACACCCCGGCCGGGCTCACCGCCCTGACCCTCACCCTGGTGGGCTGGGGGGTGGGCACGGCCAAGGACGCCGTCCTGCGCTCGTCGCGGGTCATCAGCCTGGCCCTGGTGGCCGTGGCCTCGATGGCGGGCACGCTCCTGTACGCCGGCCTGGCCGTGGTCTTCGGGGTGACGATCGAGGCGGGGGACCTCCCCGCTATCGTCGGTCTCGTCGCCGTGGTCAACGCCCTCCTGAGCCAGCCCCTGCGATGGGTGGTGCGGCGGTCCCTCGGGCCCGAGCGGCGCTCCCCCTCCCGCGACCGATCCGTGTTCCGCCCGTGATCACCCTCCTCACCCGATGACCCGCAGCGACTCCCGCGCCCGCCACACCGTGCTCGGCATCGTGGCCCTGTCGCTCTTCGCCGCCCTCTTCACCCGGCTCTGGTACCTCCAGGTCCTCACCACCGACCAGTACGACCAGGCGGCGGCGGCCAACCGGACCACGACCGTGATCCTGGAGGCCCCCCGGGGCAAGATCCTCGATCGCCACGGCAACGTGCTGGTCGACAACCGGCGCACCATCCAGGTGCAGGTCGACTACCAGGACTTCGAGGCCCTCGATCCCCCGGACCAGAGCGACCTGCTGCGCCGCCTGGCCGCCGAGCTGACCGCCGACCAGGTGCGCATCGACGCCGGCGACGCCAGCGCCAACGACCCCGGGGGCGACGGGCCGGCGGAGGTGGCCACCGGAGCCGAGGCGGAGGGCCCCGACGGCGAGGAGGAGGGCGCTCCCACCCCCGGCGAGGGGGACGAGGAGGGCACCACCACCACGGTCCCCGGGGAGGAGGTCGACCCGGCCACCCTGCCCCTCGACCAGCGACCGCCCCCGGCCGGGGTGGCCACCGGCGCCTCCAACCCCGACGGCCAGGGCGAGACCCGCCAGCGGCTCTCCACGCCGGTGACCGAGGAGATCCTGCGGGAGCGCATCGAGGACGTCCGCTACAGCAAGTTCAAGCCCGTGCCGGTGGCCAACGACGTGAGCGAGGAGCTGGAGATCTACCTGCGGGAGAACGCCGAGCGCTTCCCCACCGTGGTGGTGGAGCGGGTCACGGCCCGCAACTACCGCTACGGCGCCCTGCTGGCCCACGTGCTCGGCTACGTCGCCCCCGTGAGCGAGGCCGACCTGGAGCAGTTCCAGAACGACCGGAAGCGCTACGAGAACGACGACGAGATCGGCAAGGACGGCATCGAGCGGGAGATGGAGCGTGACCTGCGGGGCACGCCGGGCCGGATCGTCTACGAGGTCGACGCCCGCAACCAGCCCATCCGGGAGGTCGAGGACCTCCGTCGCCAGCCGGTGCCGGGCGACGACGTCTTCCTCACCATCGACATCAACGTCCAGTTCCTGGTGGAGAAGGGCCTGGCCGGCGAGATCGCCCGCCAGACGGGGCGGCGCTCCGACGGGTGCCAGGCCGAGCCGCCCTGCGAGCCGCCGGGCGGGTCGTCGGTGGCCCTCAACCCGCAGACCGGGGAGGTGCTGGCCATGGCCTCGTACCCCACCTACGACCCCAACCTGTTCGTCGGGGGCATCTCCACCCGCGACTACCAGGCCATGGCCGACGAGGAGCGCAAGGACGTCCACCACGACCCGCTGCTCAACCGGGCCATCGCCGGCGAGTACTCCCCGGGCTCCACCTTCAAGCTGTTCAGCGCCTACGCCGGCCTGGCCACCGGCCAGATCACCCCCGCCGAGCCCTACAACGACACCGGCGTCTACAAGTACCGAGCCGACTGCGACACGACGGTCGAGACCAGCAACTGCTTCAAGCGCAACGCCGGGCGCAACCCGAACGGCGTGGTCCGCCTGGACAGCGCCATCACCGTCTCGTCCGACACCTACTTCTACCAACTGGGCCACCGGGCCTGGCTGGCCAAGGACACCATCGGCGAGGAGGGCCTGCAGGAGGCCATGCGCCTCTGGGGCCTGGGCTCGCCCACCGGCGTGGACCTGCCGGGGGAGCGGGCCGGGCGCATCCCCGACCCCGACTGGCTGTGGGACTACTCCCACGAGCTCAACGACAATCCGGCCGACGCCGAGGAGCGCGGCACCTGGAACGCCGGCATCAGCGGCAACACGGTGATCGGCCAGGGCGACGTGGGGGCCACGCCGCTCCAGATGGCCAGCGGCTACGCCACCTTCGCCAACGGGGGCACCGTCTGGCGGCCCCAGCTCGTGTACCAGGTGACCTCGTTCGACAACGACACGCCCACCATGCTCCTGGCCCCGGAGCAGACGGGCACGGTGCCCTTCCAGCCCGGTTGGCACGAGGCCATGGCCTCGGGCTTCGAGGGCGTCACCCAGGCCGGCCCCAACGGCCGGGGCACGGCGTACGCCGCCTTCTCCGACTACGACCAGGCCGCCTTCCCCGTGGCCGGCAAGACGGGCACGGCCCAGGCCACGAACAGGAACGACACGTCCCTCTTCGCCGCCTACGCCCCCGTCGCCAGCCCGACCATCGCCATGGCCACCGTGGTGGAGTTCGCCGGGTTCGGCAGCGAGGCCGCGGTGCCCATCACCCGCCGGGTGATGGACGCCCTGGCCTCGGTGGGCGGTGACCTGGCCCGCCTCAACGAGCCCACCTCCCGCTACCGCGCCCCCGAGGGGGGCTGGTTCGACGTGGAGGCGGCCCAGGAGGAGTTCGTCCCCACCGTGGTGGCCACCGCCGACTGATGGCCACCATCCCTGTCACCCGCCGGCGCCCGCTCGCCTCCCTGCGCCACGACCCGTCGGCCATGTGGCACCACGTCGACTGGGTGCTGGCCGGGTGCCTGGCCGCCATCTCCGTCCTCGGCGTGCTGATGGTCTACAGCTCCACCCGGGGGCCCGAACCGCACGACACCCTCTACCTCCAACGCCAGGTGCTGTACGTGGCGGTGGGCCTCATCGCCGCCGCCGCGGTGGCCCTCATCGACTACCACCGCATCGTGGATCGGGCCCCGATCCTCTACGGCGGCACCCTGGTGCTCCTGCTGGGGGTGATGGTGGTGGGCCGGGAGCAGAAGGGCACCCAGGGCTGGTTCGCCCTCGGCCCCTTCCAGCTCCAGCCCTCGGAGTTCGCCAAGGTGGCCGTGGTCCTGGGCTTCGCCTACCTGGCCACCCTGTTCCACGGCGACATCGACCTGCGGCGCCTCGGGGCCCTCCTGGCCGTGGGGGCGGTGCCCATCGCCCTGGTGCTCCTCCAGCCCGACCTGGGCACGGCCCTGGTGTCGGTGGTCGTCACCTTCGCCATGCTGGTGGCGGCCGGGGTGCGGGGTCGCTTCCTGGTGCTCCTGGGCATCGGCGCCGTGCTCTTCGCCGCCCTGGTCCTCAGCAGCGGGGTCCTCGACACGTACCAGCAGGACCGCCTCACCGTCTTCGCCACCCAGGAGAGCGCGTCGCGCACCCTGGAGGAGGAGCGGGGCGTGGCCTACAACCTGGAGCAGTCGAAGATCGCCATCGGGTCCGGTGGGCTGCAGGGCAAGGGGCTGTTCAACGGGCCCCTGACCATGGACGACTGGGTGCCCGAGCAGCACACCGACTTCATCTTCACCGCGGTGGGGGAGGAGCTGGGCCTGGTCGGGGCCGGGGCCCTCATCGCCGCCTACGGGGTCGTCGTGTGGCGGATCTGGCGGACGGCCCAGCTGGCCCGGGACGACACCGGGACGCTCCTGTGCCTGGGGGTCCTGGCCATGTTCGTCTTCCAGATCTTCCAGAACATCGGCATGACCATGGGCATCATGCCCATCACCGGCATCCCCCTGCCCTTCATGAGCTACGGCGGCTCGTCCACCGTCATGGCCTTCATCGCCATGGGCCTGGTGCTGAACGTGCACATGCGCCGCTTCCGCTGACCGGGCCCGGCCCGCATCGCGAGCCGGCGGCGACCGATCGGTAGAGTGGCGGGCGATCATGTCGTCTGTCTGGCCGGTGCTCGAGCCGATCCTGCCCCTGGTGTCGAAGCCGGCGCGCTACATCGGCGGGGAGGACGGGGCCCAGGTCCCGGAGCACGGCCCCGGCCGGGTGGCGTGGCTGCTGGCCTACCCCGACACCTACGAGATCGGCCTGCCCAACCAGGGCCTGCAGATCCTCTACGAGATCCTCAACGAGCGCCCCGACGCGGTGGCCGAGCGCACCTACGCCCCCTGGACCGACCTCGAGGAGCGCATGCGGGCCGAGGGTGTGCCCCTCTTCTCGGTCGACACCCACCGCCCGGCGGCCGACTTCGACGTGCTGGCCTTCAACCTGTCGGCCGAGCTGACCTACACCAACCTGGTGGGCATGATCGATCTGGCCGGGGCCCCGGTCCGGGCCGCGGACCGGGCCATCGACGACCTGCTGGTCGGGGCGGGCGGGCACTGCACCTACAACCCCGAGCCCATCGCCGCCTTCCTGGACTTCGTGGTCCTGGGCGACGGCGAGGAGGTGGCGGGCGAGATCAGCGCCGCCCTGGCCGGGTGGAAGGCGGCCCGGGTCGCCGGCGACCCCGTCACCCGCCACGACGCCCTCACCGCCCTGGCCGGCGTCACCGGCGTGTACGTCCCGGCCCTCTACCAGCCCGTCACCGACGCCGAGGGGCGCCTGGTGGCCACCCGGCCGATCGACCCGGCGGCCCCCGAGCTGGTCGAGAAGCGCACCGTGGCCGACCTGGGCCAGTGGCCGTACCCCCGCCAGCAGCTCGTCCCCCTCACCGAGGTGGTGCACGACCGGCTCAACGTCGAGGTGTTCCGGGGTTGCACCCGGGGCTGCCGCTTCTGCCAGGCCGGGATGATCACCCGGCCCGTCCGCGAGCGCCCGGCCGAGCAGGTCCGCACCATGGTGGCCGAGGGCCTGCGCCGCACCGGCTACGACGAGGTGGCCCTCACCTCCCTGTCCACCGCCGACTTCTCCGGGGTCGAGGACGTGGTGGGGGCCATCGTCCGCTCCGGCGAGCGCCCGGCGCCGGCCGACGAGGGCGAGGGCCAGGGCCCCGGGTCGTCGCTCGACTGCGGGGCCGGCCTGGGCGGCCCCGGCGCCGGCCTGGCCTCCGACATCAGCGTGTCGCTGCCGTCGCTGCGGGTCGACGCCTTCACCGTGGGCATCGCGGCCGAGATCCAGCGGGCCCGGCGCACCGGCCTCACCTTCGCCCCCGAGGGCGGCACGTGGCGCATGCGCCAGGTCATCAACAAGCTCATCAGCGACGACGACCTCTACGGGGCGGTCGAGTCGGCCTACTCGCAGGGCTGGCGGCGCATGAAGCTGTACTTCCTGGTCGGGCTGCCCACCGAGACCGACGAGGACACCCTGGGCATCGCCACCCTGGCCCGGAACGTGGTCGAGATCGGCCGCCGGCACCACAAGAACCCGTCGGTGACCGTGTCGGTGGGCGGCTTCGTGCCCAAGCCGTTCACGCCGTTCCAGTGGTTCGGCCAGAACACCCGCCAGGAGCTGGAGCGCAAGGTCGGCCTCCTGCGCGACGCCCTGCGCCGCGACCGGGGCGTGCAGCTCAAGTGGCACGACCCCCGGGCCACCACCGTCGAGGGCATCATGTCCCGCGGCGACCGGCGCCTGGCCGCGGTCATCGAGGACGTGTGGCGCCACGGGGGCACGTTCCAGGAGTGGAGCGAGCACTTCGACCTCCAGCTGTGGCTCGACGCCCTCGAGCGCCAGGGCCTCACCGTCGAGGAGCTGGCCTACCGCCACCGCACCGAGGACGAGGCCCTGCCCTGGGACCACCTCTCGGCCGGCCTCCACAAGGACTTCCTGTGGCAGGACTGGCGCGACGCCCTGGCCGAGGTGGGCCTGGAGGACTGCCGCTGGACCCCGTGCTACGACTGCGGGGCCTGCACCGGCTACGGCATCGAGCACGTGGTGGCCAGCGCCGTGCCCCCCGCCGGAGGGAGCCAGGGCACCGGCCCCTCGCCCGCGGCCGTCCCCGTCGCCCTCGGGCGGCGCCCCGTCCCGGCCGGGGCGGGCTGATGCGGCTCCGGGTGCGGTTCTCCAAGCTGGGCAAGGTCCGCTTCACCAGCCACCGGGACGTGGCCCGCATCTGGGAGCGCGCCCTGCGCCGGGCGTCCCTGCCCGTGGCCCGCACCGAGGGCTTCTCGCCCCGGCCCAAGCTGCACTTCGGCCTGGCCCTCTCCACCGGGTACGAGTCGCTGGCCGAGTACCTCGACGTCGACCTGGTCGAGGGGACCATCGTCGACTTGGCCGTCCTGCCCGAGGCGCTCACCGCCGCCCTCCCCGGCGGGCTGGCCGCCACCGCGGTGGCGACCGTGCCCCCCGGCACCCCCTCCCTCCAGCACGCCGTCACCAGCAGCCGCTGGGAGGTCGAGGTCCACGACCTCGACCTGGCCACCGTCACGGCCCGGACCGAGGCCCTCCTGGCCGCGCCCGAGCTGGTGACCACCCGCCAACGCAAGGGCAAGGACGTCAGCGACGACGTCCGCCCCCACCTGCTCCACCTCCAGCCCCAGGCCCACCCGGCCGAGGGCGTCCTGCTCGTGGCCGAGCTGGGCGCCCAGAACCGGGGGCTGCGGCCCAGCGAGCTCGTCGCCCTCCTCGGCGACGGTGCCCGCGAGGGCCGGGTGCGCAGGACCCACCAGTTCACAGAGCACGACGGCACCCGCTGCGAGCCGTTGCCTGCTCCGCACGCCCTGGAGCGTGCGTCATGAGAAGGGATCCCCCCCATGACCGACGCCGATCACGCCGCCCCTCCGAGCACCCCTCGGCCCCCCGAGGGCGAGCCTCGCACCCCCCGCGCTGAGGGACGCACCCCCGACACCCCGGCGGGGGGGAGCGACAACGGCTCCCCGGCCCGCCGTCGCCGCCGCTCCCGCGGCGGAGGTGGTGGGGGAGGGGGCCAGGGTGGCCAGCCGGCCGGCCGGGCCCCCGAGGGCGCCCGGAGCGCCGACCGACCCGAGCCCGACCGCCACGGCGAGGACCGCCCGTCAGGGGCGGCGGCCGACACCGCCCCGGTCCGGCGCCCCCGCATCGGCGACACCCGGCCCGCGCCTGCCCCCACCGGGGACGGTGCCCCGCGGGCCGAGGCCGACGGGGCCAAGGCCGGTGACGGTGACGGTGCGCCCCGCAAGCGGCGCCGCCGTGGCGGCCGGGGCCGGGGCAAGGGCGGCAGCCAGGGCGGCGGAGGAGGCGAGGGCCGTTCCGGGTCCGTTTCGGGCCAGGGCCAGGGGAACCGGGGCCAGGGCGGCGGCGGTCGCCCGGGCGGCCAGGGCCAGGGCGGCGGCCAGGGCCGGAACCGCGGCGGCCGCGCCTCGACCCCGATCACCGCCGTGACCGACGCCGCGCCGGTGGAGCTGGACGACGAGGTCCTGGAGCAGCGCCGGGGGCGCGAGCGCAAGGGCCGGCCGGTAGGCCGTTACCTGATGGCCGTGCACGTCCGGCCCGAGGCCACCCAGATCGCCATCCTGGAGGGCCGGTCGCTGATCGAGCACCAGGTGTCCCGCCCCGCCGACGACGTCTCCCAGATCCACGGCAACATCTACCTGGGCAAGGTCCAGAACGTGTTGCCGGGCATGGAGGCCGCCTTCGTCGACATCGGCACACCCAAGAACGCGGTCCTGTACCGGGGAGACACCCGGCACGACCCCGACGTCGAGGGCGGGTCCAAGAACGCCAAGATCGAGGACATCCTGAGGGCCCGGCAGGTGATCCTGTGCCAGGTCACCAAGAACCCCATCGCCCACAAGGGGGCCCGCCTCACCCAGGAGGTGTCGATCCCCGGGCGGTTCGTGGTGCTGGTGCCCAACAGCACCACCTACGGCATCTCCAAGCGGCTGCCCGACGACGAGCGCAAGCGCCTGCGGAACATCCTGGACAAGGTCCGGCCCAAGGGCCACGGCCTGATCGTGCGCACCGCGGCCGAGGGGGTCACGGCCGAGGAGATCGAGCGTGACGTCCAGAACCTGTCGCAGCTGTGGGCCAAGATCGAGCAGAAGGCCAAGAGCCTCAAGGGCCAGGGCGCGGCCCTGCTCTACCGCGAGCCCGACATGGCCGTGCGGGTCATCCGCGAGGAGCTGACCAAGGACTTCCGCAAGGTCATCATCGACGACCGGGGCCTGTACGAGGAGATCCGCGACTACGTCCGCAGCATCTCCCCGGAGATGGCCGAGCGGGTGGAGCACTACGACACCTCGGTCGAGCCCCTGCCGCTGTACGAGAAGCACCACGTGCACGAGCAGGTCCACAAGGCCCTGGACCGCAAGGTGTGGCTCCCCTCGGGCGGCTCGCTCATCATCGAGCACACCGAGGCCCTCACCGTCATCGACGTGAACACCGGCAAGAACGTGGGCCGGTCCAACCTCGAGGACACCGTGTTCGCCAACAACCTGGAGGCGGCCGAGGAGGTGGCCCGCCAGCTCCGCCTGCGCGACATCGGTGGCATCATCGTCATCGACTTCATCGACATGGAGGTGGCCAAGAACCGCGACGCGGTCATCCGCACCTTCCGCGACGCCCTGGCCCGGGACAAGACCCGGACCCAGGCCTTCGACATCTCCGAGCTCGGGCTGGTGGAGATGACCCGCAAGCGCATCGGCGAGGGCCTGCTGGAGAGCTTCGCCGAGGGCTGCCCCACCTGCCTGGGCCGGGGCGTGGTGCTCGACCCCGCCCTGTTCCCGTCCGGCTGACAGGTTGGGCCGTCCGCCGGACGGCCGGCTAGCCTTGCCCGTCGGCCCTGCGGGGCCCCCGAGCCGTTCCCCGATCCCACCCGAGACGAGCCATGGACGCAGTCATCAAGACCGGCGGCAAGCAGTACCGCGTGAGCCAGGGCCAGCGGCTCGACGTCGAGCGCCTGGGCGCGGTCGACACCGAGGTGGAGCTGACCCCCGTGCTGCTGCTCGACGGCGACACGGTGGTGGCCACGCCCGACGCCCTGGCCGGGGCCTCCGTCACCGCCAAGGTGGTGGGCGAGGCCAAGGGACCCAAGGTCACCGGGTTCACCTACAAGAACAAGACCAACCAGCGGAAGCGGTGGGGCCACCGGCAGCGGTACTCCACCGTCGAGATCACTGGCATCACGAGGGGCTGAGGCGCCATGTCGAAGACCAAGGGCGGCGGTTCCACCCGGAACGGCCGTGACTCACAGAGCAAGCGCCTGGGCGTGAAGGCCTACGACGGCACCCTGGTGCCCGCCGGCTCGATCATCGTCCGCCAGCGGGGCACCCGCTTCCACCCGGGCGAGAACGTGGGCCGGGGCGGCGACGACACGCTGTTCGCCACGGCCACCGGCCGGGTCCGCTTCGGCCGTCGGCGCGGCCGCAAGCTGGTCGACGTCCTCACCGACTAGCGAGGCCGCCACCCGTCGGGCGGCGGTCAGGCGCTGCGGGGTAGGGCCCTCGTGTCCCAGCCCAGGAGCTCGACCGCGGCCCGGGCCGCGAAGCGATCGGTCATCCCGCTCACGTAACGGACGGCAGCGGCGGTGGCCTCCGGGTGGCCGGACGCCAGACCGTCGCCGTCCTCGCCCAGGTCGTGGGGGTGGGCGACGTAGTGCTCGACCAGGGCCGCGATCAGGCGGGCGGCCCGCTCGGCCTGGCGCACCGAATCGGGCCGCAGGTAGATGCGCTCGTAGTTGAAGTCCCGGAAGGCGGCCAGGGCGCCGGCCTCGGGGCCCCGCAGGGCGACGGTGCCGGTGGCGGCGATGGTCTCGACCATGGCGGTGATGAAGCCGTGGAGCTGGGTGCGGCGGTCCCGCCCCACCACGGCGGCCACCTCGTCGGGCAGCTCGGAGGGCCGCACCACCCCGGCGGCCACCGCGTCCTCGAAGTCGTGGCACACGTACGCGATGCGGTCGGCCCAGGCCACCACCTCGCCCTCGGGCGTCACCGGCGCCGGGCGGTTCCAGGAGTGGTTGCGGATGGCGTCGAGCGTCTCGGCGCACAGGTTGAGCGGGGCCAGGACCACATCGGCCCCGTAGACGGCGTGGTGGTAGCCGCCCTCCAGGAAAGGCGAGAGGGCGCCCTCCGAGGCGTGGCCGGCCGGCCCGTGGCCGCAGTCGTGGCCTGTGGCCGCCGCCGCGGTGAGGGCCACGTCCAGCCCCACCGGCCGGGAGATGCTGACCGCCACCTGGGCCACCTCGATGGCGTGGGTCAGGCGGGTGCGGAGGTGGTCGTCGCCGGGGGCCACGAACACCTGGCACTTGCCGGCCAGGCGCCGGAACGCCTTGGAGTGCTGGATGCGGTCCAGGTCCCGTTCGAAGCAGGTGCGGAGCCGGTCGGGCTCCTCGGGGCGGGCCCGGTGCCCGGCCCCCTCGGCCCGGGTGGCCCCCGGGGCGGGGGGCACGCCCCCACCGGCCTCCCGGGCGGCCCGCTCGACGAGGTCGAGGCCGGGGGGGCCGACCCGGAGGGGGGCATGGGCGACGGCGGGCTCCTCCATGCCCCCACCCTAGGAACGGGGCGGGACCGTGCGACGCATGGTGGCAGGTCACAGGGTGTCACGATCGGCCCCGCGAGGGACCGGAACCCCTCACATCACCAGGGCCCGTGCCGATGGGGGCCGGTCGCGAGCGGTCGAGCCAGGAAGGGGAACGATGCTGGTGCACCATCGAAGGCGTGCCCCCCGGCCCGGACCGGCGCGCCCCTGGCGCCAGCGGGGGGTGGCCCTGGTGGAGGCGGCCTTCGTGACCCCGGTGTTCTTCATGTTGATCTTCGGGATCGTCGAGGTCGGCCTGGCCATGAACGACAACCTGGCCCTGGCCCACTCGGTGCGGGCCGGCAGCCGGATGGCCAGCGCCTCGGGCAACGAGGCCTACGCCGACTACGGGCTCCTGCGGGCCATCGCCCGGGAGGGCTCGGCCATCCCCCGCGACCAGGTCGAGCGGATCGTCGTCTACGAGGCCACCGGCCCCGGGGCCCTGCCCACCGTCGGCTGCCGGGACGGCTCGCCCTCCAGCGTCGCCGGCAACGCCTGCAACGTCTACACGCCGGCTGACTTCGACCGGCCCCGGACCGACTTCGGCTGCCTGCCGGACAAGGACACCGACCGGTTCTTCTGCCCGTCGGACCGCAACATCGTCCTCACCAAGACCACCGGGCCGGACTACGTGGGCGTGTGGATGAAGGTCGAGCACCCATGGGTGACCCGGATGTTCGGCTCCACCCTGACCCTCACCGACTCGTCGGTGATCCAGCTCGAGCCCCGGGAGCGGGCGTGAGCGCCCGCCGGGGCCGCCGGGCCGACGGCGAGCGGGGCGCGGTGCTGGTCGAGTTCGCCCTCGTGGGCACCCTGCTGGTCACCATCCTGGCCGGCGCCTACGACCTCGGGCAGGCCTGGCGGAGCGGCCTGGCCGTCATCGAGAGTGCCCGGGCCGGGGCTCGCGTGGGGTCCAGCCAGGGCGTGTCCAGCAACGCCGACTTCAGCCTGCTGAGCAGCATGAAGGCCGCCCTGTCGTCGAGCGGGACGCTGGACGACGTCACCCGGGTGGTCATCTTCAAGTCCACGACCGAGGACGGGGCCGTCCCCACCACCTGCCGGACGGCCACGGCGTCGACCTCGTCCCCCTGCAACATCCTCACCGGAGCCCAGCTCCAGGCCCTGCCGGCCAGCGTGGGCACGGCGCTGCAGGCCAACGGGTGCGTGATCAACTCGGTGGCCCGGGACTGGTGCCCGACGACCCGGAACGACGTCCAGGCCTCGGCCGACTACCTCGGGGTCTGGGTGCAGATCGAGCACGACCACCTCTTCCCGATCTTCGGGTCGTCGCTCACCATCGAGCGCACGGCCGTCATGCGACTGGAGCCCTAGTGATGCGGTTCGGACATCGGCCCCGGCGCCGGGTGCTGGCCACCCAGAGGAGCGAGCGGGGCTACGTGCTGGTCGAGTTCGCCCTGCTGCTCGTCCCCCTCCTGCTCATGGCCGGCCTGTCGGTGGACGTGGGCTCGTGGTACAACCGGGCCTCCAACATCCAGAAGGCAGCCGACGCGGCCGCCCTGGCCGGGGTGGTGTGGCTGCCCAACGAGACCAAGGCGGCCGAGGCGGCGATCGTGGCCGCCGAGCGCAACGGCTTCGAGAACGGCGTCGACAACGTGTCGGTCAGCGTGGAGCGGGTCGGGGAACGTCGCCTCCGGGTCACCATCGCCGACGGCCGGGTCGAGAGCTTCTTCTTCCAGTCGCTCGGCGGCCGGACCATCGCCCTGGAGCGCCGGGGCACCGCCGAGTACATCCTGCCCGTGCCCCTGGGCAGCCCCGAGAACCGCCTGGGCAACGATCCCGCCACCGGCTTCAACCCCAGGCTGTGGGCCTCGATCTCGGCGCCCTACACCGACAAGGCCAACGGCGACCCCTTCGCCACCAAGTGCGGCGTGGGCGACTCCGGCAACGGGTGCTCGCCGGCCAACGCCGAGTACCGCAGCAGCGGCTACCTGTACGTGGTGGACGTGCCCGCGGTGTCCAACCGGAACCTCACCGTCCAGATCTACGACGCCGGCAACTACCAGCGGAGCGACTACCCCCGGGTGGAGACGGCCGACAACGGCGACGTCAACACCCAGTTCGAGCTGTTCCGCCCGGACCCGACCCCGCTCGACCCCTACGACGGCCTGACCAGCACCTTCAGCATGTCGGGCTCCTGCAACGGGGGCCTCGGCCGCTGGCGGATCGGCAACGAGGCCAGCAGCGGCACCTACAAGAACCGGTGGGTCACCCTCTGCACCATCAACAACGTGCCCGAGGGCCGCTACCTCATGCAGGTGAAGTCGTCGGGCATCACCGGCTACACCGACACCTCGGCCCAGAGCGGTTGGAACCAGTTCTCCATCAAGGCCAACTTGAGCGGGGCGGGCGTCCAGCCGTCCCTCTACACCATCGGCGACCTCTCGCTGTTCAACAACCTGCCGGGGACGAGCGGGACGTTCTCGTCCACCTTCTTCCTGGCCGAGATCGAGCCCATCCACCGGGGCAAGACCCTGGAGATCTCCCTCTTCGACCCCGGCGACGGCACCGACCCCAACTCGGGGACGGCCTCCACGTACCGCATGAACGTGCTCAAGCCCGGCGGGGCCACGTCGAGCTGCGCGTACCAGACCCGGGGCGCAGCCTCGTTCACCAACCTGGCCACGTGCAGCATCGTCACCCGCCAGAGCCGGTCCAACGCCTACAACGGCCAGTGGCTCGACATCCAGCTCCCGATCCCCGACACCTACGCCTGCACCACCGACTGCTGGTGGAAGATCCGCTACGACTTCCAGAACATCACCACCGGCTACTCGCCCAACGACCGCACGGTGTGGGCCGCCCGCATCATCGGCGACCCGGTGCACCTGGTGGAGGAGGACCTCTAGGCCGGGCCCGAGCTCGCCGCCTCCTAGGGTGCGGCCGTGTCCGGGTTCGCTGACGAGGTCCAACTGCACGCCCGCGGCGGCGACGGCGGCGCCGGCAGCGTGTCGTTCCGACGGGAGGCCCACGTGCCCCGGGGCGGCCCCGACGGCGGCGACGGTGGTGACGGCGGCTCCGTCTGGCTGGTGGCCGACCACAACGTGGCCTCCCTCCTGGCCTTCCGCGACCACCCCCACCGCCGGGCCGGCTCCGGGGTCCACGGCCAGGGCAAGCGCCGGCACGGCCGCTCGGGCGACGACCTCGAGGTGATGGTGCCCCCCGGCACCGTTGTCCGCGGGCCCGAGGGTGAGGTGCTGGCCGACCTGGTCCACGCCGGCGACCGGTGGCAGGCCGCCCGGGGCGGCCAGGGAGGCCGGGGCAACACCCGGTTCCTCTCCAACCGCCGCCGGGCCCCGTCCTTCGCCGAGCAGGGCGAGCCCGGCGAGGAGCGCTGGCTCGACCTGGAGCTGAAGCTCCTGGCCGACGTGGCCCTGGTCGGCTTCCCCAACGTGGGCAAGAGCACGCTGATCTCCCGGATCTCGGCGGCCAAGCCCCGCATCGCCGACTACCCGTTCACCACCCTGGAGCCGAACCTGGGGGTGGTCCGCACCGACGACGGCGCCGAGATCGTGGTGGCCGATGTCCCCGGCCTCATCGAGGGGGCCAGCGAGGGCCGGGGGCTGGGCCACCGCTTCCTCCGCCACGTGGAGCGGGCCCGGGTGCTGGCCGTGCTGGTCGACCTGTCCCCCCTGGCCGAGCGGCCGCCGGCCGAGCAGCAGGAGGTGCTGCTGGGGGAGCTGGAGGCCTACCGCCCCGAGCTGGTGGAGCGACCCCGGGTGGTGGTCGGCTCCCGGGCCGACATGGCCCCCGACGTGGAGCTCGGCGGCGCCGAGGGCCCGGAGGTCGACCACGTGGTCTCGGCCGTCACCGGCCGGGGCGTCCCGGCGCTGGTCGGTCACCTGGTGGGCCTGGTGCAGGAGGCGCGGGCGGCCACGCCGGTGGCCGAGGGGTTCGTGGTCCACCGACCGGCGCCGGCCGGCGTCAGCGTGGCCCGCGACGAGGACGGCGCCCTGCGGGTCGTGGGGCGGCCCGCCGAGCGGGTGGTCGCCCTGTCCGATGTGACCACGCCCGACGCCCAGGCCTACGTGCGCCACCGCCTCGACCAACTCGGCGTCCCCAAGGCCCTGGCCCGGGCCGGGGCCAAGGCCGGCGACGAGGTCCGCATCGGCACCTTCTCGTTCGACTACGTGCCCGACGACGGGACAGGCTGACCGCTGTGGCGTCCACTGGTCCCGACCCTCACCGAGCGACCTCGTACCGCTCGTCCACCGTCGTCAAGGTCGTGGTCAAGGTGGGGACCTCGTCGCTGACCGACGAGCTGGGCACCATCGACGAGGCCGCGGTGGCCAAGGTGTGCGCCGAGATCGCCGCCGTCCGCTCAGTCGGCTACCAGGTGGTGGCCGTCACCTCCGGGGCCATCGCCGCCGGTCTCCCGGTGCTGGGCCTGGCCGGTCGCCGGCCCCGCGACCCGGTCACCCTCCAGGCCCTCTCGGCCGTGGGCCAGAGCCGGCTCATGGGGGTGTGGGACCGCCACCTGGCCGAGCACGGCCTGATCGGTGGCCAGGTGCTGCTGGCCCCCCTCGACTTCGCCCTCCGGGACCAGTACCTGCACGCCCGGGCCACGCTCACCCGGCTGCTGGAGCTGGGCGTGGTGCCGGTGGTGAACGAGAACGACGCCGTCGCCGACGACGAGATCCGCTTCGGGGACAACGACCGCATCGCCGCCCTGGTCGCCCACCTGGTGGGGGCCGAGGCCCTGGTGCTGCTGACCGACACCGCCGGGGTGCTGACCGCCGATCCTCGCTTCGACTCCGAGGCGTCCCTGATCGAGGAGATCCTGGAGGTCGACCACGGCCTGGAGGCCCTGGCCGGGGGAGCGGGCACGGCCCGGGGCAGCGGGGGCATGGCCACCAAGCTGGCCGCGGCCAAGATCGCCTCGTGGTCCGGGGTGCGCACCGTGATCGCCGCCGCCGAGCGGCCCGGCGTGGTGGCCGACGCCCTGGCTGACGTGGCCGGGGTGGGCACCGTGGTCCGGCCCCGGTCCCGCCGGCTCTCGGCCCGCAAGCTGTGGATCGCCTTCGCCGTGGGGTCCTCCGGCACGGTGGTGGTCGACGCCGGGGCCCGGGTGGCCCTGGAGAGCTCGGGCCGTTCGCTCCTGCCCGCCGGCGTGGTGGGGGTGCACGGCAGCTTCGCCGCCGGGGAGGCGGTGGAGGTGGCCCAGGACGGGGGAGCGGTGTTCGCCAAGGGCATCGCCGCGGTGGCGGCCGACGCGCTGCGGGCCGTGGCCGGGTTCCGCACCCCGGCCCTGCCCGAGGGCACGCCCCACGAGGTGATCCACCGCGACGACCTCGTCGTCCTCCCCGCCTAGAGCGGCCGCCGGCCCGGGGCCGGCGGTGGTCAGGCGGTTCCGGGCTGGGGCTGCGAGGCGGGCTCGGTCGCCGGGGCGGCCTCGGCGGCGGGGGCCTCGGCGGCCGTCGAGCCCAGGCCGAGCTCGGCCTTGAGCTGGGCCAGGCGGGTCTGGGCCTGGGTGTTCTGGGCGGCCTGCTCGACCTCCAGCATCCGGCCCTCGACCGACTGGCCGTGCAGCTCCGACATGCCCTGGGCCTGGGCGTGGCGCTGCTCGATCTTGTCCCGCACCTCGTTCAGGGAGGGGACATCGGCGCCCACGGTGGCCGACAACGACGTCATGGCCGCGTTCATCTGCTCCTGCATCTTGGCCTGCTCGAGCTGGCTCAGGAGCTTCTGGCGCTCGGCCAGCTTGCGCTGGAGGAGCATGCCGTTCTGGGAGACGGCCGCCTTGGCCTGGTCGGAGGCCTGGGTGGAGGACAGGGCCATGGCCTTGAGCTCCTCGACCTCGGCCTCGGTGGTGACGAGCTGGGTGGCGAAGGTCTCGGCGGCATGCGTGTACTGCGTGACCTTGGCCGCGTCGCCGGCCTTGGTGGCCTCCTCGGCCATGATGATGGCCTGCCGGGCGTTGGCGTTGAGCTTCTCCAGGTCGTCCAGCTTGCGGTTGAGCCGGAGCTCGGTCTGCTTCTGCTGGGCGATGACGCTGGCGGCCTGCTCGGTCAGGCGCCGGTGCTGCTCCTGGGCCTCGGCGATGGCCTGCTCCAGCTGGATCTTGGGATCGGCCTTCTCGTTGAACTTCTGGTTGGCCCCGGCGGTGAGGTACTTCCAGAAGCGGCGGAACAGCTTGATCATGGGGCGAGCATACCGAGGTGCCGCGGCCCGGCTCCCTCCGGGCGGGGCGAAGTCCGTCCGACCTGCGGCGATGCCAGCCTCGGCCGCCCCCGGTCCGGCTGGTTTCGGCCGGTCCGGCGACCTCGGGTGCCCCGCAGGACGATGGCCCCCGCCGGGCGAAGGGCCTCAACGGCGTCGGTCGAGGCGGTGGAGGGGCCCGGGGAGGCGGCCGGCCAGGCCGGCATCGGCCACCACGCCCAGCACCAGGGCGGCGACCAGGTAGGTGCCCCCGCCGACCACCACGCCCACCCCCAGGGCCACGTCGATCCGCTGCCGGTCCAGGGCCACCACGGCCAGCACCGCAGCCACCACGGCCCCGGCCATCACCGCGGCGGCGGCCAGGCAGCGCAGCAGGGTCCGCACGAAGCCGGCCAGGTCGAACCCGGCGGGCAGGCGGCGCAGCAGCACAGCCAGGGCCAGGGCGGCGGCGGCCAGGTAGGCGAAGGAGTAGGCCGAGGTGAGGCCGAGCAGGCCGAAGGGCAGCCCGACGGCCACCGCGGCCACCACGTTCAGGAGGTTCTCCACCGCGTTGATCCAGAACGGCCGCCGGGTGTCCTGCACGGCGTAGAAGCCCCGCAGGACGAACAGGTAGACCGAGAAGCCGAGCAGGCCGGGGGCGAAGCCGCTGAGGGCGGTGGCGATGTCCTCGCCCGGGCCGCCGGCGTAGGTGGTCGAGGGGATCAGCCGGGTGGCCAGCACGGCCAGGGTCAAGTACCCGACCGAGGCCGGCACCATCACCGCCACCAGCAGGCGCAGGCCCTGGAGCAGCCTGGTGTGGAACGTGGGCCAGGCCCGCTGCACGAAGGCCCGGGCCAGGTCGGGCTGGAAGGTGGTCATGAGCGACACCGCCAGCAGGCCGTGGGGGAGCTGGAAGAAGATGAAGGCCACCTGGTAGGCGCGGACCGCGCCCTCGTCGGCCACGGCCAGCACCAGCACGATCTGGGAGGCCACCTGGTTGGCCACCACGTAGCCCAGGGTCCACCCCGAGAGCCGGGCCGCGGCCCGCACCGCCGGGTGCCGGAACCGGGGCCGGAGCCGGATGCGGACCCCGGCCCGCCACAGGGCCGGCAGCAGCGACACGGCCATGCCCACGATGCCGGCCGTGGTCCCCAGGCCCAGGAGGAGGAGGAGCCGGCGGTCGTCGTCGACCCGGGCCAGGTCGAGGTCGCCGGGGGTGAAGACGATGGCTCCCACCAGGACGGCCACCACCACCACGTTGTTGAGCACGGGGGCCCAGGCCGCGGCGAAGAAGCGCCGGCGGGCGTTGAGCAGGGCCGAGCCCAGGGCCATGAAGCCGTAGAAGAAGATCTGGGGCACGAACAGGACGCTCAGCTCCATGCCGATGCGGCGGAACTGCCCGGCGTCCACGTCGGGGTCGACGTTCTGGCTGTAGAGCAGGATCAGCAGCGGGGCCACCACCACCGCCAGGGCGGTGAGGACGACGAGGGCCACCAGCGTCACCGACACCACCGCGCTGGTGGCCTCCTCGTCGTCGCGCTCGAGGTGCTCGGTGAAGAGGGGGACCAGGGTGGCGGTGAGGATCCCGCCCAGGATGAGCTCGTAGATGATGTTGGGCGTGTTGTTGGCCAGCAGGTAGACGTCGGCCAGCGAGGCCGAGAGCCCGAGGATGGCCACGGTCCGGCCCACCCCGGTGACCCGGGACAGGGCGGTGCCGGCGGCCACGGTGAGGTTGTCGCGCAGCAGGCGCCGACCGCGGCCCGGCTCGTCGCCCCCGGGCGCCGGGGCCGGTGCCGGGGCGGGGACCGGGCCCCCGGCCGCCGGGACCTCCCCGGTGGCGCCGGCGGCCGCCGCCTCGCCGGCGGCGGTGAGGGCCCGGCGCCGTCCCTCGGCCCCCACCGACGCCCCCAGGTCGGCGACGTCACCCAGCACCTGGGACCAGTGCGGCCGGCCGGTCACGTCGACGGGGTGGCCGAGCCCGGGCCGGGCTCGGGCGGGGCCGCACCGAGGCCGCCGGCCCGGTCGGCCTCGTCGAGGGCCAGGCGCAGGGCCTCCATCTCGCTGACGATGCCGTCCACGTCGCCCTCCAGCCGCCCGGCGCTGCGCCCGGTGGCCGCCTCGGTCGACAGCTCGATGGCCCGGGTGACGGTCTCGTCCAGGCGGGCGTCGAGGAGGCGGAGGCGGTCGACGGCATCGGCGATGACGGCCTCCATCCGCTCCCCGCTGGCCACCTGGGCCCGGAGGGCCTCGGCCGTCTGCTGGAGCCGGCTGCCCTGGGCCCAGCGCTCACCGGCCTGGGCCTCCACCTGGGCCAGCTCGGCCCGGGCGGTGTCGAGGTCGATGCGGCGCCGGGCGGCGACCAGGGTGTCGCCCTGGCGGGCGATGCGCCACACCTCGTCCACCCCGTCGTCGAGGCGGTCGGCGATGGCGGCCAGCTGGTCCCGCAGGGGCCCGGCGGCCATGGCCCGCACCGCGTCGTCGAAGCGGCGGCGGGCGGCCAGGGCGTCGCTCACGAACCGGCGCCACGGCTCCTGCACGGCGAAGGGGTCGGGACGATCGCCCCGCGGCCCGCCCCGGGGCACGGCCAGCAGGACCCGGCCGCTGTAGGCCGCGCCCCCGGCGACGGCGGCGGCGGCGATGCCGATGGGCACCGACAGCGGGAAGGTGGCCACCGCGGCCACCGCCGCGGCCAGGCCGGCCAGCAGGATGGTGCCGGGGGCGGTGACGGCCCGGGCCACCGGGGGGGACCAGAAGCGGTCGCGGAAGCTCCGGTCGGCCACGGGCCCTCAGAAGTTGCTCACCACGGCGGTGAACACCTTGGTGATGGTGGTGGGGTCGCTGGCGTCGTAGACGGTGGAGTTGGTGGCCTCGGCGATGCGGCGCAGCGTCTCCAGGTCGGCGCCGGTGCCGTAGGCGATGGGGAAGATGCGGACGGGCTCGGCCAGCTCGCCGGTGGCCGCGGCGCGCAGGTCGGCCAAGAGCTGCTCGAGCTGCTGGCCGTCGTCGGATCCCTCGCCGTCCTCGTTGCGGCCGTCGGACAGCACCACCACGGCGTTGATGCGGTTCTCGTCGTAGGCCTCGGCGGCGTCGTCGAAGCTGGCCTGCACCACCTCGTAGAGGGGGGTGCCGTTGCGGGGGAACTGGGCGTCGATGGCGTTGCGCAGCTGCTCCCGGATGGTGCCCACCGGGGCCGGGGCCACCACGTCCTGGTGGTTGGCGCCGCCCGGCAGGTCGGTGGTGAAGATGCGCAGGCCGACGACGTCGTCGTCCTTGAACTGGTCGAGCGACTCGATGGCCGCCTCCTTGGCCAGGTCGAGCTTGGTCTCCCCTCCCGGGCCGGCCGCCTCCTGCATGGAGCCCGACACGTCGAGGGCGATGATGACCCGGGCGCTCTTGCGCTGTTCGGCCCAGCGGTCGAGCAGGTCGACCATCACCGGCGGCTCGGGCGCCTCCAGCAGGGTGCGGGGCTGGTCGGGGTCGACGCCGTTGGCGGCCACGATGGGGGCGGCCACGGCCACGTCGGGGTTGCCGGGCCGGAAGCCGAACTCCAGCACCTGGCGCTGGTTGGCGGGCTGCTGGAGGTAGTCCTCGAAGGCGGCCGCCGCCTCCTTCTCCTCGGCCGAGACCCACTCGGCGTCGAGGACGATGTAGGGGTTGTCCGAGTAGATCGTCCCCTCCTCCGGATAGATGGAGACCAGGGGGATGCGGGGCGGCTCGGGGCGCTCACCGGCATCCAGGTTCCCGTCGGGGTTGCCGCGGTTGTAGTCGATCACCGACTTCTCCTCGACAGCCACGGCCGAGACGTAGGTCAGCGACGTGCCCCGCTGGTCGGTCCGGTACCAGTTGTTCAGGAACGAGAGGGTGGTGTCGCCGTAGTGGACCACGGCCGACTCGATGGCCCGGGCCGCGGCGTCGGCCTCGGGGTCGGCCAGGTCCTCGGTGGACAGCCCGCTGGTGGTGCCGGCCGAGGAGTAGGCCTGGGCCACCAGGGCCGACAGGCCGCTGGTGGAGAAGTTGGGGTTGGTCTTGCCCAGGCGGAACGGGCCCCACTCGGGGTGGCCGTAGGCGGCCCAGCCCTCGTCGCTGCGGGCCAGGCGGAGGATGTCGGCCCACCCCACCGGGGTCTCGGGGTAGCCCAGGGCGTCGGCCATGGGCTCGGGCATGGCGATGACCAGCGGGGTCTGCATGAACGGCTCGGCCTCGCCCACGATGGGCTCGCCGCCGTCGTCGGCCAGGCGCTGGTTGACGATGGCCCCCCAGGCGGAGGAGGCGGGCGACCACACCACCGGGCGGGGGCCCTCGGCGCCCTCGTCCCACCCCTCGGACAGGAGGCTGGCCGCCGCCCCCGAGGCCTTGGTCTGGGGCCGGGCGAAGGCGCAGGCCCCCCCCGGCAGCTCGGCGGCGTCGGAGCCGTTGAAGGCCCGGGCCAGCTCGGCCATGAGCGACGCCTTCTCCGACGAGACGGCCAGGTCGACCACCACGCAGTCGCCGGGGTCGCCGAACCCCTCGGCCCCCTCGCCGTCGGCCGGGGCGCCGTCGTCGTCCCCGCCCCCGCAGGCCGTGGCCAGCAGGCCGAGGGTGAGGAGGAGGGCCAGGGCCTTGGGCCGTCTCATGCGAGGTCCTCCTGCAGGCGGTAGATCACGTCGGGGTCGGGGAGCCCGCGGGTGCGGGAGGCCGGGCCCGTCCAGCCCCCCTCGGCGAGGGCTCGACCGACAGTCTGGCCCGTCACCACCGCCCGCAGGGTGGCGACAGCCGCCGATCCCCGGGGACCGAGGCCGGCCAGGACCACCCCGAGGGTGGCCTCGGGGGCCAGGACGGCCACGACCAGGCCCCGACGCCGGCCCTGAGGGCGGGCAGCCAGGTCCCGGGCCCCGCCCTCGGGGCCGGCCACGGCCGAGAACCGTCCGGGCTGGAGCAGGCCTTCGGCCTGCTCGGCGGCGGTCCGGCTCCGTTCGGAGCCGACCACCCGCAGCAGGTCGGCCAGGTCGGCCCGGGTGGTGTCCTCCATCTGGTTGACCCCGAAGTCGGTGTCCCCCTCGAGGCCGACCGCGGCGTGGGCCAGGACCAGGGGGCCGGTGGCGGTGGCCAGGCTGGCCACGCCCACCGGGTTCCGGGCCGGCTCGGTCAGGCAGGCCCAGGTGGCGTCGTCCTCGCAGCCCGACGCCTCGGGGTCGATCAGGAGGGCCAGGGGCGACGAGGCCACCGGCACGGCCTCGGTCACGGCCAGCGGTGGCCCGTCACCGCCGGCCGAGGCCAGCATGGCCGGCCACGGGTCGAGGGTGAGCCAGGCGTCGTAGGCCGCGTCGTCACCGGACGCCTCGCCGGAGAGCCGCTCGACGGCGTCGCCGGCCCGGACCACCACCACCGAGGCCACCCCGGGCTGGCCGGCCAGCGCTTCGCAGGCCGCGCCCAGGTCGTCGTCGCACAGGATCCGGAAGGGGCCGTCGCCGGAGCCGGGCCCGTCGCCTCCGGCCCGGACCGACCCGCCGTCGTCGTCGGCCAACGCGGTGCGGAGGGCGAAGGCCCCGGCCACCAGGGCCAGGGCGGCCACGACGGCCAGGAGGCGAGCGAGCCGAGGGGGCACGCCGATGACGGTAGCGGTGCCAGACAGGAGCGGTGTCAGGTGCCGACGATGGTCGAGTCGGCCCGCTCGTGGGGGCCGGGGACGTCGGCCGCCTCCAGGGTGGTGAGCTGGGCGTCGGTGGGGGACTCGACGGCCACCACCCGGGTGGCGTGGCGGGCCACGCTGGCCTCGAACAGGTTGCGGGCCACCCGCCCGTTCCCGAAGCCCTTGTCGCGGGTCTGGGCCTCGAACCAGGCCCGCACCGCGGCGGCCGCCCCCTCGTCGCAGCGGTAGCCGTTGGCCTCGCCCATGGAGGCGAAGATGGCCACCAGCTCGTCGGTGCCGTAGTCCTCGAAGACGATGGTCTTGGGGAAGCGGGAGCGCAGGCCGGGGTTGCTGCCGATGAAGTCGCCCATCTCGTCGGGGTAGCCGGCCACGACCACCACCAGCCGGTCCCGCCGGTCCTCGATCAGCTTCACCAGGGTGTCGATGGCCTCCCGGCCGAAGTCGTTGCCGCCCCCCCGCACCAGGGCGTAGGCCTCGTCGACCAGGAGGACGCCCTGGTCGGCCCGGTCGAAGGCCTCCACCACCTTGGTCGCGGTCTGGCCCACGAAGCCGGCGACCAGGCCGCTGCGGTCGGTCTCGACCAGGTGGCCCCGCTCGACCACCCCCAGGGTGCGGTAGATCTGGGCCAGGAGGCGGGCCACGGTGGTCTTGCCGGTGCCCGGGTTGCCGGCGAAGACCAGGTGGCGGCTCTGGTCGACCACCGGCAGGTCGCGCTCCCGGCGCAGGTTCTGGACCCGGATCAGGTTGGTGACCAGCTTGACCTCGGCCTTCACGCCCTCCAGGCCGACCAGGGCGTCGAGCTCGTCCATCAGCTCGTCCAGGGGCCGGGGCGGGGGGAGGGGCTCCTGGCCGGGGGCGTCGTCGCCGGTGCCGCCCCCGGCCAGGGTGGCCGGGTCGGGCACGCCGGGCCCGGCCTGGGCCCCGGGAGCGGGAGCGGGGGGGAGGCCGGCCCGGGCCATGACGGCCCGGAAGCGCTCGATGGCCCGCACCTCGGCCTCGGTGGTGTACGGGTCGATGGCCGCCACCGCGAAGGCGATGGCGACGGCCCGGTCGTGGTAGGTGCGGGCGTGCCCGGTGCCGTGGCGGTGGTCGTAGCGGGCCAGCAGGTCGAGCAGGGGGGACGGCTGGTCGAGGAAGGTGGCGGCCCCGGCGACGGTGCCCGCGGCCCGCAGGTCGGCGGGGGTGGCCCGGGTCAGGTCCCCGCCCAGGCGGGGAGCGAAGAGCACCAGCAGCGACCACAGCTCGGCGTCGGTGGCGATGCCGTCGCAGTCGACCAGGGCGGCGGTGATGGCGTAGGCCTCGCGGGTCACGTCACCGGCCAGGGCGGTGCGGTCGATGCCGGTGACCGTGCCGGCCAGGGCCTGCACGATCGGGGTGAGCGAGGTCTCGAAGGCGGTGACCGCGGCCTCCAGCCCGGGATCGGCGATCACGGCGCCGGGCGGGAGGGGCCCTGGGGGTCGCGCCACATGAGGTCGAGCGGGGGGCAGCCGCCGGGGGCGACGCGGTCGGTGACCCGGAAGCCGTGGCGTTCGTAGAAGGGCACGTTGGCCGGGTTGGAGGACTCCAGGTAGGCGCCGGTGCCGTCCAGGTCGCAGCGCTCCAGCACCGGGGCCAGGGCCGAGGAGGCCACGCCCCGGCCCTGGTGGTCGGGGTGGGTGCCCAGCAGGGCCAGGTACCAGTGGTCGCCCTTGGGGTGGGCCCGGTCGGTGGCCCGCAGCAGGCCGATGCCCCGCCGGGCCCCGGCTCCGCCGGTGAGCCGGAGCATGGGAGGGGCCAGGCGGAAGGCCTCGGCCGCCGTGCCCCGCCACGTGCCCGGCGGGGCCCACAGGGCGGCCCCGCCCCGGTCGTCGGTGGTGTAGGTGTGCCCGTAGCGGCGCTTGGCCGCCACCTCGGCCGCGAACATGGCCGGGGCCCGGCGGTCCCAGCGGTCGGCGTCGCCGACGACCCAGCCCCACACGGGATCGGTGGCGAAGGCGGCGGCCAGGGCCGCGCCGAGGTGCTCGATGTCGGCCGTGGTGGCCAGCCGGGCCTGCATGGGTTGCAGTCTGCCGCACCGGTCCGGCCGGCCCGAGGTCCGTTGCCCGGGGTCGGTACGCTCGGGCCGTGACCGCGCCCCCCACCATCGCCGCCCTCGGGGCCCGGGCCCGGGCCGCCTCCCGGGTCCTGGGCCGCCTGCCCGCGGCCCGCCGTGACGCCGGGCTCCACGCCGCCGCCGAGCTGCTGGTGGCCCGCACCGACGACGTGCTGGAGGCCAACGCGGCCGACGTGGCCACCGCCGTCGAGGCCGGCACCGCGCCCACCGTGGTCGACCGGCTCCGCCTGGACCCACGGCGGGTCGAGGCCATGTCCGGCGGGCTCACCCAGGTGGCCGCCCTGCCCGACCCGGTGGGCGAGGTGCTCGACGGGTGGGTGCGGCCCAACGGCCTGCGCATCTCCCGGGTGCGGGTGCCGCTCGGGGTGGTGGCCATCATCTACGAGAACCGGCCCAACGTCACCAGCGACGCCGCCGGGCTGTGCCTCAAGTCGGGCAACGTGGCCTTCCTACGGGGCTCCTCGGCCGCCATCCGGTCCAACGTGGCCATCGCCGGGGTCCTGCGGGAGGCCTACGCCAAGGTGGACCTGCCGGCCGACGCCCTGGTCCTGGTGGAGGACACCAGCCGGGAGGCGGCGGTGGAGTTCATGCAGCAGCGCGACGCCATCGACTGCCTGATCCCCCGGGGCGGGCCGTCGCTCATCCGGTCGATCCTGGACAACGCCACCGTCCCCTACGTCATCGACGGCGATGGCAACTGCCACGTCTACGTGGACGCGGCCGCCGACCTGGACATGGCCCGGGCCATCGTGGTCAACGGCAAGACCCAGCGGCCGTCGGTGTGCAACGCCACCGAGACGGTGCTGGTCCACCAGGACGTGGCCGAGGCCTTCCTCCCGGCCCTGGCCGCCGAGCTCGACGGCGTCGAGCTGGTGGGCGACGAGCGGGTGCGGGCCCTGGTGCCGGCGGCCGGGGTGGCCGGCGAGGACGACTGGGCCCGGGAGTTCCTGGACCTCAAGCTGGCGGTGCGGGTGGTGCCCTCCCTCGACGAGGCCATCGACCACGTCACCCGCTACGGCACCGGCCACTCCGAGGCCATCGTCACCGGCGACCTGGCCGCCGCCGACCGCTTCACCGCCGAGGTGGACGCGGCGGCCGTCCTGGTCAACGCCTCGACCCGGTTCGTGGACGGCGAGGAGTTCGGCTTCGGGGCCGAGATCGGCATCTCCACCCAGAAGCTGCACGCCCGGGGCCCCATGGGCCTCCGGGAGCTGACCACGGCCAAGTACGTGGTCCGCGGCACCGGCCAGACCCGGGGCTGACCGGCGCCGCGGGCCGGCGGCCGCGTCAGGGGCCGGTGGCCCGGTTGTAGAGCTCGTCGCTGGCCAGCAGGTGGGCCAGGAGGGTGACGTCGCGGTGGCCGGCCAGCCACCTCACCCAGTAGGTGCGGCCCGGGCCGTCCACGCCCCGCCCGAAGACCTGCCGGTAGTAGCCGTCGACCAGCCGGCCCCGAGCCTCGTCGCTGGTCAGCACGGCCCGGGCCACGCTGGCCCGGCTGGTGCCGGCGGCCAGGCGGCCCCGCCAGTGGGTGCGGGCCCCGCTGTCGACGGCCCGGCCCAGGGCCGCCTGGTAGAGCGCGTCGAGGAAGCCGTCGACGGTGCCACCGGCCCGGTCCCACATCTCGTCGGAACCGGCCAGGACGGTGCGGACGTCGGTGACGTCGTGGCCCCGGGCCAGGTAGGAGGCGCACCAGGTGAGCCCGGCCGGGTCGCCGGCCCGGCCCAGGGTGGTGGAGTAGGCCTGCCGGCACAGCCGGCGCCGGCCCTCCGGGGTGGCCAGCAGGGAGGTGACGGCCCGGCCCCGGGGGGTGCCCCCGGCCAGGCGGGCGGCCCAGTAGTCGCGCCCGGGCCCGTCCGCCGGCCGGCCCAGGGCCAGCTGGTACAGCACCTCCACGTAGCGGACGTCGGCCGACCGCTCGGCCTCCACGCAGCTCCCGGCGTGGGTGGCGTCGCACCCCCACTGCGACCAGCTGACGGCGCCCTCGGCGGCCGTGCCGGCCCCCGTGGTCCACACCAGCAGCACGCCGTCGCGCCGGGGCTGGGCCACCTCCAGGGCGCCGTCGCCGTCCCAGTCGCCCACCGCCGGGGTGCCCACCGTCCAACCGCCGGTGAGCTTGGGCCAACCGGCCGGGGCGGTGCCCGCGGCGTCGAAGGCCGACAGGGTGAAGGCGCTGTTGCCGGCGATGCTCTCCCGCCGCCCGTCCCCGTCCAGGTCGGCCACGGCCGGGGCCACGAAGAAGGCCAGGTCGGCGGTGGCCTGGGGTGAGCCCTGGAGCGGCCGGCGGCTGGCGCCGTCCCACATCGAGAGCTGGTCGTCGGAGGGGAGCTGGCGGTCGGCCACCAGCAGGTCGATGAGCCGGGACAGGCCGGCGGTGGGCGCGGTCACCTCCAGGGCCTCGCCCCCGGCCAGGTCGCCCACCACCGGCCCGCCGAAGCCGGCGAAGCTGGCGATCAGGTCGTCGCTGTTGCGGTCGGGGCCGAAGGTGCCGGCGTCCTCCCCGCCCAGCCCGGCCGACCAGAACAGGGGGATGTCGCGGCCGCCGTCCCCGGTGCCGTACACGCCGTCGCCCTTGCGGTCGAAGGCGTAGACGGGCCCGGCGGAGGAGGCCACCACCACCTCGGGCCCGGCGGTGGTGGGGTCGACATCGCCGACCACGGCGGGCATGGCCACGCCGTTGCCGATGGTGGGCAGCAGGTTGGTGGCGGCCATGGCCACCTTGGCCGGCCAGCCCGGCAGGTAGGCCTGGGCGTGGGGGTGGGTGGCCGAGGGGGGCGAGGCGTGGGCGCCGGCGCCGTCCGGGGAGATGACGTAGACCCGGCTGTTGCCGGCCCGCCCGGCCGCGGCCAGGAGAGCGACGGCGCCGGGCCCGTCACCGATGTTGGGGTCCTCGGCGTACTGCTCCTGGCCGCCCACCACGATCTCCGGTCGCCCGTCGCCGTCCAGGTCGGCCAGGGCCGGGGTGGCCAGCAGCTCCCCGCCGTCCTCGACGCCGGAGCCGGCCGTGAAGGTGACCCGGTGGGTGGTGGCGTCGACCGCGGCCACCTTGGCCGGATCCACCACCAGCACCGGGAAGCCGGCGACCGGGGTGCCGTCGTGGTGCCAGGCGTAGACGTGGCGGTCGAGGGCGGCGGCCACGATCTCCAGGTCGCCGTCGCCGTCCAGGTCGCCCAGGGACGGGGCGGACAGGAAGCCCCGCTTGGTCCGGTTGTGGCGGTCCTGGGCCGTGCGCAGGTCTCGCGAGTAGGCGGGGTCGACGTTCATGGCCGGCCCGGGCGCGCCGGTGGCGCTGAACACCTGGACCCGGCCGTTGAGGTCGGCCACCACCAGCTCGTTGTCGTCGTCGCCGTCGAGGTCGGCGATGGCCGGGCCGCCCAGCATGAGCCCGCCCCGCAGGGGCACGACGTCGTCGGCCGCGGCGGTGGCCGAGCCCGACGGCCACCACGGCGACGGGGCGGTCCGCAGTGGGAAGCCGGCCAGCTCGGTGCCGTCGGGCCGCCAGGCGTGGACGTCGCCGTCGTCGGTGCCCAGCACCAGCTCGGTGGTGCCGTCCCCGTCGACGTCGGTGAAGCTGGGGCTGGGCGCCCCGGCGCCCTCGATGCGGGCCGGGTAGCCCTCGACCAGGTCGGGGTCGTGGTGGACGAAGACCTGCTTCTGCATCTCGCCCTCCAGGCCGTCGCCGGGCCCGCCGTGGGCGGTGACCACCACCCGGAGCCGGACCGAGAAGCGCTCCTCGTCGGGCCGGTCGCGGTCGTTGGGGTCGACGGGCGGGCCGGTCCCGTCACCGGGCAGGGCGGCGGCCACCGCGGCCAGGTCGAGGGTGGCCAGCGTGCCGGAGCGGGCCGTGGTCAGCCCCTCCTCCTCGGCCACGGTGGTCCAGGTGTCGGTGCCCGGGTGGGCCGGTCCCTGCACGCCGGGGGCCCACTCCACCCGGTAGTCGTACGAGGTGGCCCGCTCGGCCGACACCGTGCCGGTCACGGCCACGCTGCCCGAGGTGGGCAGCAGGTCGAACCAGTGGGGCCCGTCGATCATGGCCTCGGGCGGGATGGCCTCGGCCTCCACGGCCCGCAGCAGCTCGTAGGCGTTGATGCGGCCGTAGCCGTGGATGGCGTCCCAGCCCGGCCGGGTGGGGTAGCGCACGGTGTCGATCAGGGGGTTGCCGGTGGGCGTGCCGAAGTTGTTGGCCGGGTCCACGGCGTTGGGGGTCGAGAAGTCGATGTCGTCGGCGCTGGCCCGGACCAGCTGCATGACCTCGTTGGCGGTCAGCACGTCGCCGGCCTGGGGGCCCCCGAGCCCGGCCAGGGACGGGTGGGGGGTGAGGCCCAGCTCCCGGGCGTGGCTCTCGACCAGGCCCACCATGCCGGCCGACTGGCCGGTGGCCTCCGAGGAGCAACCGTCGGAGGGCACCGAGACGAAGGTGCGGCCGCCGTAGTTGGTGCAGCCGTTGAGGGCCAGGTAGCCGTCGACGGGCGCCGGGCCCAGGAGGTCGACGGTCTTCTCGGTGACCGAGTTGACGGCCATGGTCCGCTCCAGGGAGCCGGGGAGGTTGGGGTGGGTGCCGGCCTCGTCGGCCATGGACGCCACCACCACCACGCCCCTGGCGTAGGCGGCGTCGATGGCGTCCTGGGCCTGGCGGGGGTTGTTGAGCGCCCCCAGCGCCTCCTGGATGACGTCGGCCCCCTCGTCCAGGGCGTAGAGCACGCCGGCCGCGAAGCGCCCGCCGTCGGCGATGAAGGAGTCGCTGACCCGGACCGGGAGGTGCATGCAGCGGGGGCAGGAGCCCACCGTCCCGGTGCCGTTGGCCGCGGCCGTGGAGTCGAGGGCCTCGCCGGTGCCGTGGCCGTAGCTCACGGTGTCGAACGGGTCGTTGTCGCCGTGGAGGAAGTCCCAACCCGAGATGTTGTCGACGTAGCCGTCGCCGTCGTCGTCGACCCCGTCGCTGAAGGCCGGGGCGAGGATCAGGTCCTGCGGGTCGGCCAGCCCGTTGCCGTTGCGGTCGGTGACGGTGCCGAAGTCGGCGATGGTGAAGACCCCGTCGCCGTCGCAGTCCCCGTCGGGCTTCGTGCCCACGCACGGCGGGGCCGCCTCGCCCACGTTGACGTGGGTCTTGGTGGCCAGGTCCCGCATGGCGCCGGCGTCGCGCCACTTGATCCCGGAGTCGAGGACGGCGATGAGCACCTCGGGCGAGCCGGTGGAGCGGCCCCAGGCCAGGTCGACGGCCGCCCCCTTCTGCCCGCAGTGGTTCTGGGGGGAGCCGTGCAGGGCCGGGCGGGTGTCGCGCCGGGAGGTGCGCCGGTAGTCGTCCCGGTCGTACTCGGCCGGCAGCGACGCCGGCTCGTCGGCCGGGCCGTAGCGCCAGGCCGTGCAGTTCAGGGGGGAGGCCGCCGCGGCCCGGGGTGGGGGTGGCCCCGGCGCCGGAGCGGCCGGGGCGGGCGCCATCGCCCCCAGCACGGTCATGGCCACCAGGGGGGCGGCCAGGCGCCGCCGGCCGCGGCGGGCCCGGCGGCGCCCCCCCGGTCCCGGGGCCGGACGTGGGCGATGGTCGTGCGACACCTTGGCCTCCCGCGGCTGCCGCCCGGTCAGGTGGCAGGGGTCACGACGGTACTGCGGGACGGCCGCTCAGTCCGGCAGCTGGGCCTGGAAGGTGTCCCAGATCAGGTCGTTGGCGTCGACGTCGTCGGCCACCGGCCCCAGGGCGGGGACGAGGTCGTCCATCCCCTGGCTGCCGGGCCAGGTGTGGCCGGCCCCCTCGATGCTGACCAGGGTCACCGTGGCGCCCTGGTTGCACCCGGTCCAGGTCGAACGGTTGGCGCCGGGGGCCACGTCGTCGGCGGCCGGCTCCGTCTCGCAGTCGTTGCGCTCCACCCAGTCCAGGGCGGTGGCCCGCACCGACGGGCGGCGGGCCAGCAGGTCGGCCAGGCCGGCGGTCGTGTCCGGCCCCAGGCCCAGGGGCGCCAGGTCGCCGCCGCCGTCGATGGGGAGCACCGGGTCGTCGATGCCGTGGACCATCAGGATGGGCAGTGGGCGCACCGGGTCGCACTCGGGGGGGAACTCCAGGCCGGCCACGCCGACCAGCAGGGTCACGTCGTTGGCGTTGGCGCAGGCCATCTGGGCGGCCATGGAGCCGCCGACGCCGAAGCCCACGACGATGGTCCGCGACAGGTCGAGGCAGGTGGTGGCCCGCACGTCCAGCATCAGGTTGGTGACGAAGGTGGTGTCGTCGGCCCAGCCCTCCTGGTCGGTGAGGTTCCAGGTCCGCCGGGGGTCGTCCCCGCCCAGCGGCTCGGGCGTGACCACCACCGCCCCCCACTCCTCGGCGGGGACGGTCCCGTCCGCCGCCGCCTCGCTGAGGCCGCTGATGCGCTCCTGGTCGGAGGCGGGGGAGGCCTCGGCGAACTGGAGCACCAGGGGCGCTGGCCGGCCGGGGGTGAGGCCCTCGGGCACGTAGATGGCGTAGCTGCGCTCGATGCCGGCGGCCCGGACCTCCACCGTGCGCCGGCCCGGCGCCGGCGGGTCGCCCTCGCAGCCCGGCGAGGGCTCGACCTCGACCGGCACGGGGACGGTGCCGGTGGTGAGCGGCCCGGGCGGGGCGGTGGTCGATGACGTGCCCTCCCCGTCGCCGTCGCTGCAGGCCCCGGCCACCAGGGCCAGGACCAGGAGGAGGGCGGGCAGGGCCCGGCGGGCCGGGGGCGCGAGCGAGGAGGACGTCGTTCGTGGCATCGGCCGGCACGGTAGCCGTGGGGTCGGGACCGGCGAGGGCAGGTGGCATCTCGGTTGACCGGCTGGTCAAGCCGACCGGTACGCTGCCGCGCCATGTCCGCAGCTGCGACCGATCCCCGGTTCGAGTCCGTCGAGGCCGTGCGCCAGGGCCTCCGCGACGCCGCCTACCTGGCCGACGAGGGGATCGCCGGCATCGTCTACCTGGCCGACCGCCTGGGCAAGCCCGTCCTGGTCGAGGGCCCGGCCGGCACGGGCAAGACCCAGCTGGCCAAGTCGGTGGCCGAGATGCTGGGGGCCCGCCTCATCCGCCTCCAGTGCTACGAGGGGCTGGACGAGTCCAAGGCCCTCTACGAGTGGAACTACAAGAAGCAGCTCCTGCGCATCCAGGCCGAGCGGGCCGACGACGCCACCTGGAGCGAGGTCGAGGAGGACATCTTCTCCGACGAGTTCCTCCTCCAGCGCCCGCTCCTGGAGGCCATCCGGTCGCCCGACCCGGTGGTGCTGCTCATCGACGAGGTCGACCGGGTCGAGGTCGAGACCGAGGCCCTGCTGCTGGAGATCCTCTCCGACTACCAGGTCTCCATCCCCGAGCTCGGCACCATCACCGCCACCCAGATCCCGCTGGTGTTCCTCACCTCCAACGCCACCCGCGAGCTGTCCGAGGCCCTCAAGCGCCGCTGCCTCTACCTCCACGTCGACTACCCGGACCTGGAGCGGGAGCGGGAGATCGTCCTGGCCAAGGTGCCCGACATCTCCGAGGCCCTGGCCGACCAGGTGGCCCGCATCGTGCGGTCGCTGCGCCAGCTGGAGCTGAAGAAGGCGCCATCGGTGTCCGAGACCCTGGACTGGGCCCGCACCCTGCTGCTGCTGGGGGTCACCGAGGTCGACGCCGAGACGGCCACCAGCACGGCCAACATCCTGCTCAAGTACCAGTCCGACATCGCCAAGGCGGTGCGGGAGCTGGCCAGCGACCAGTCGGCCGTGAAGGCCTACGCCCCCGGGCCCAAGTAGGCCGGCTCCGATGACCGAGCCCGACGCCGGCGCCGCCACCCTGGCCTCGGGCGAGGCCCTGCTCGCCCTGCTGTCGGGCTTCATCGTCGAGCTGCGCGAGGCCGGCCTGCCGGTCAGCCTGACCGAGAACCTCGACGCCCTCGAAGCGGTCAAGCACATCCCGCTGGAGGACCGCAGCGCCTTCAAGTACGCCCTCGGGGCCACCCTGGTGAAGTCCAGCGCCCACTGGCGGGCCTTCGAGACGGTGTTCGAGGTGTACTTCTCGCTGCGGGGGGCCCAGCACGCCATCGACGAGGACGGCAACGTCCTCGACCCGGGGGAGATCGACCCCGACGACGCCGACGGGCAGCTCCCCGGACCCGGCGAGGGGGAGGGCCAGGGGGCCGGCGGCGGGGGCGAGCCCCTCAGCGCCGAGCAGCTGGCCGAGATGCTGTACCAGGCCCTGATGGGCGGCAACGACGCCATGGTCCGGGCCCTGGCCCGCCAGGCCGTGCGGCGCTACGCCGGCATGGAGCCGGGCCGGCCGGTGGGTGGCACCTACTACCTGTACCGGACCCTGCGGAACCTCGACCTGGACGCGGTGCTGGACCGGCTCATGGACGCCACCCGCCAGGAGGCCGGCGAGGACCTGACGTCCCTGGAGGAGCGCCTGGAGCGTGACGAGTTCCAGACCCGCATCGAGCACCTCAAGCGCGAGGTGGAGGCCGAGATCCGGCGCCGCCTGGTGGCCGACCGGGGGGTGGAGGCCATGGCCCGCACCCTGCGCAAGCCGCTGCCCGAGGACGTGGACTTCATGCACGCCAGCCGGGACGAGATGGCCAACCTGCGCAAGGCCCTCTACCCCCTGACCCGGCGGCTGGCCGTGCGCCTGGCCCGCAAGCGCCGCCACGGCCGCAAGGGCCCCCTCGACTTCCGGGCCACGGTGCGCAGCTCGCTCAGCTACGGCGGCGTGCCCGTCGACCCCAAGTTCCGCTACCCCCGGCCCCACAAGCCGGAGATCTTCGTGGTGGCCGACATCTCCGGCTCGGTGGCCGCCTTCGCCCGCTTCACCCTGATGCTGGTCTACGCCATCAGCCACCAGTTCTCGCGGGTGCGCGCCTTCACCTTCATCGACGGCATCGACGAGGTGACCCGCTTCTTCGAGGGCACCGAGGACATCAACGAGGCCATCCACCGGGTCAACACCGAGGCCGACGTGGTGTGGGTCGACGGCCACTCCGACTACGGGCACGCCTTCGAGGTCTTCCACCAGACCTACGCGAAGGAGATCACGCTGAAGACGACCGTGATCATCCTCGGGGACGCGCGGGACAACTACCACGCGTCGCAGTCGTGGGTGCTCAAGGACATCGAGAAGCGGGCCCGCCACCTCTACTGGCTCAACCCCGAGCCGAAGTCCTACTGGGACACCGGCGACTCCATCGTGGGCGAGTACTCCGTGCACTGCGACGGCACCTTCGAGTGCCGCAACCTGCGCCAGCTCGAGAAGTTCGTCGACTACCTGGCCTAGCGGACGACGGCTTCGGCCACGAGGGGCCGCCGCCGGACCGGCTCGCGCTGGAGCTCGAGGGCCCAGGCGAGCAGATCGTCATCGGTGGGCTGGGCGGGGAGGTCGTCCCCCGCTCGACGGGTGAGTGCGGCGAAGAGGTTCACAACAGGTGGTT
>DASQKY010000039.1 GCA_035630295.1 Acidimicrobiales bacterium
GGCCCGTGACCCACCGGTGACGCGACGAGGCCCCGGTCGTCGGACCGGGGCCTCGTCGGCGGTTCTTCGGAGTCTCGCTCCCTGTCAGCGGGAGCGAGGAGCGTCAGAAGCTCAGAAGTCCATGTCTCCGCCGCCGCCGCCGGGCATGGCCGGGGCGGGCTCGGGCTTGTCGGCGATGACGGCCTCGGTGGTGAGGAACAGGGCGGCGATCGACGCTGCGTTCTGCAGGGCCGAGCGGGTGACCTTGGCGGCGTCGATGACGCCGATCTTCACCAGGTCCTAGTACACGCCGGTGGCGGCGTTGAGGCCCTCGGCCCCGCTGAGCGAGCGAACCCGCTCGACCACGACGCCACCCTCGAGACCGGCGTTCTCGGCGATCTGCTTGATCGGAGCCTCGAGCGACTTGGCGACGATGCGAGCACCGGTGGCCTCATCACCCGACAGACCCTCGGCCGCAGCCAAGACGTCCGCCTGGGCACGGAGCAGCGACACGCCGCCGCCGGGCACGACGCCTTCTTCGATGGCCGCCTTGGTCGTCGACACGGCGTCTTCGATGCGGTGCTTCTTCTCCTTCAGCTCCACCTCGGTGGCGGCGCCGACCTTGAGCACGGCCACGCCGCCGGACAGCTTGGCGAGACGCTCCTGGAGCTTCTCCCGGTCGTAGTCCGAGTCGGTGTTCTCGATCTCGGCCTTGATCTGGTTGATGCGGCCCTTGATGTCGTCTTCGGTGCCAGCACCCTCGACGATCGTGGTCTCGTCCTTGGTGATGATCACGCGCTTGGCCGAACCGAGCAGGTCGAGGGTGACGTTCTCCAGCTTGAGACCGACCTCCTCGGAGATGACCTGGCCGCCGGTGAGGATGGCCATGTCCTGGAGCATCGCCTTGCGGCGCTCACCGAAGCCCGGGGCCTTGACGGCGGTGCTCTTGAACGTGCCGCGGATCTTGTTGACCACGAGGGTGGCCAGGGCCTCGCCCTCGATGTCCTCGGCGATGATGGCCAGCGGGCGGCCGCCCTGCATGACCTTCTCGAGGACCGGGACGAGGTCGCGGACCGAGGTGATCTTGCCGGCGAAGAACAGGATCAGGGCGTCGTCGAGGACGACCTCCATGCGATCCGTGTCGGTGACGAAGTAGGGCGAGATGTAGCCCTTGTCGAAGCGCATGCCCTCGACCAGGTCCATCTCGAGGCCGAAGGTGTTCGACTCCTCGACGGTGATGACGCCGTCCTTGCCCACCTTGTCGAGGGCCTCGGCGATGAAGCCGCCGATCTCCGGGTCGTTGTTGGCCGAGATGGAGGCCACCGAGGCGATGTCGTCCTTGGAGTCGATCTCCCGGGCCGAGGCCGACAGGGAGGCCACCGCGGCCTCGACCGCGGCCTCGATGCCCTTCTTGAGGGCCATGGGGTTGGCCCCGGCGGCCACGTTGCGCAGGCCCTCGCGGACCAGGGCCCGGGCCAGGACGGTGGCCGTGGTGGTGCCGTCACCGGCCACGTCGTCGGTCTTCTTGGCGACCTCCTTGACCAGCTCGGCGCCGATGCGCTCGTAGGGGTCCTCGAGGTCGATCTCCTTGGCGACGCTGACGCCGTCCTTGGTGATGGTGGGAGCGCCCCACTTCTTCTCCAGGACGACGTTGCGGCCCTTGGGGCCGAGCGTCACGCTGACGGCGTCGGCGAGCTGGTTCATGCCGGACTCGAGGGCCCGGCGGGCCGTCTCGTCGAAGGCGATGATCTTGGCCATCCCCTGGTTCCTCCAGAATCGTGGTCGATTGGCACTCTCACACGGAGAGTGCCAATAGCCAACCACCTCCGCCCGCCGTTAGCAACCGGGCAGGCAGAGTGCTAACGCCGCGGGCGGCGCGGCCCAGGCGCGCCGAAGGGCGCTGAAGGGTGCGGGGCCGCCGGGGCGGCGCCGGTCGGGCGCCGGTCGGGCGCCGAAAGCTCAGCCGCCGGCGACGGCGGGGATGATGGCGACGGTCTCGCCGTCGGGCACCGCGGTGGCCAGGCCGTCCAGGAAGCGCACGTCGTCGTCGGCCACGAACACGTTGACGAAGCGCCGGAGCTGACCCCCGTCGTCGAGCAGGCGCTCCTTGAAGCCAGGATGGGCGCCCTCGAGGCCGTCGAGGACCTCGGCGACGGTGTTGCCGTCGACCGACACCTCCGCCGAGCCCCCGGTGAGGGTGCGCAAGGTGGTCGGGACACGGACGGTGACGCTCATCGGGCTGGGCTGCTCCTGTGCGGGGACGTGGGGGGCATGGTAGCGGCGCCCCCGTCGTCGTCGTCCTCAAGCGCGGCGTCGGGGACGTCCTCCTGGGCGCTGGCCGCCGCGTCGGGGTAGGGCTCGTCCAGGCCGGGGACCGAGGTGCCCACCACCCACTTCCGCCACAGGTGGCCGCCGAGGATCTTGATGGTGGCGGTGAGGGGGACGGCCAGCAGCAACCCGAAGAAGCCCCCCACGGTGCCCCAGGCCAGCAGGGCCATCATCACCGCGGCGGGGTGGAGCTGGACGGCCCGCCGCATGACGGTGGGGGTGATGAAGTGGTTGTCGATCTGCTGCACCACCAGCATGACCAGGGCCACGCCGATGGCGGCCTTGACGTCCTTGGTGGCCAGGGCCACCACGATGCCGGGCACGGCGCCGACCCAGGGACCGATGAGCGGGATCATGTTGAACAGCCCGGCGATCATGCCCACCACCAGCCACAGGGGCAGGTTGACCACCGCCCGCAGGCCGATCGAGGCCATGACGCCCACGATCACGGCCACGGCCAGCTGGCCCCGGAAGAAGCCCCCGACCGCGGCGTTGAGGCGGTGGGCGATGAACAGCACCTCGTCCCGGGACCGGTCGGGGATCAGCTCCTCGACCCGTCGGCGCACCTCGGGCAGGTCGATGAGGAGGTAGAAGGCCAGGAACGGCCCGATGATGAAGATGATGCCGACGTGGAAGGCCTGGGTGGCGAACTCCCGGAGGGTCTGGACCTGGTCGGTGATCTGCTGGTCCTCGTCCGGGCCGGCCTGGTCCTCGATCTCCTGCACGGTGGGGACGTGGATGGGCCAGTTGTCCCGGTCGGACCGGGCCGACATGTCGTCGATCCACTCCGTGGCGTCGCGTCGCAGCTCGGGCCACCGCTCCGACACCTGGTCGGCCTGGCCGGCGATCAGGGGGTAGAGGATGGCCCCCAGCCCGACGAAGAGCAGGGCCACGACCAGGTAGGCGACCGTGGCGCCCAGGAGGCGGGGCAGGCCCCGGCGCTCCAGGAAGCAGACGATGGGGTTGAGCAGGAAGACGATGGCCCCGGCGAAGACCAGGGGCGGGAAGATGACCCGGAAGTACCAGGCCACCACGCCGACGATGGCCACCACCAGCACGATGCCGGTGAGCCACCACGCCGCCCGTCCGACCCGGGCGAGGCGCTCGTCCATGGGGTGACTCTAGGGCCCCACCCACCGACCGGTCGCGGCCCCGCGGGTTGACTCGCCTCCCCCCCCGTCCCGGAGCCCGGCCCGTCCCCCGCTCGGGCCGGACACCGGGATCTCCCCATGGGCACACGAGTTCGACGGAGTGCGGGGGAATCCTCCCTGCACCGCCAGCGGACCGCCGCCCTCCGTGGCCGTCGCCCCTGGTGGCGCCGTGCCCACGCAGCTCACCGCTCGACCCGCATGGAGGCGCCGGCCCGCACCGTCACGGTGGGCACCAACGGCCCGATGACCGGCACGTCGGTGGGGACGGGACAGGCCACCACGACCCGGAGCGTGGCCCCGGGCGACGCCGGCCGGTCCACGGTGGTGGCGCACCCCGGCCGGCCGGTGTCGGCCACCGCCGCCCCGGCCACGCCGGGCCGGCCGTCGACGGCCACGGCCCGGGCCGCCTCCCGGGCGGCGTGGACGGTGGCCACGTGGCCGGCGACCACCAGCCCCGCCTGCACCAGGAGCAGCACGCCCAGCAGCAGCACAGGCAGGGCCATGGCCATCTCGACCGTGGCCTGCCCGCTCACCGCCCGACGAGGCGGTGCCGCGGAGCCGGTCACAGGCGACCCTGGAGCTCGTCGAAGACGGCGTCGAACAACTGGCCGATGCGGCCCGATCGGGTGGCCCACGTGACGAGGGCGATGGCCACCACCGCCGCCCCCAGCAGCACCAGGGCGTACTCGGCGGTGGCCTGGCCCCCCTCCCGGGGGCCCCGACAGGCGGTGCGCCACCGGGCTCCGAGGGTGCGGAGGGCGTGGCGGCCCAGGACGGTGAGGTGGAGGGACATCAGGTCTAGGGACATGGGTGCTCCTGCGAGGAGGCGACGGGCCGCGCCGCGCGGGGCCGCGAGGGCCATGACGGCGGTGGCCGAAGCCACGAGACGGGCGGCCGGAGCCACGAGGGCGGTGGCCGGGGCCCACGAGGCGGCCACCGCTCGACGGTGCCGGCGGGTCGCCGATCAGCGCCGGCGGCCGCGGTCAGCGCTGGAGGTCGGCCAGGGCGGCCACCACGGCGGGCACCACGGTGACCAGCACGAAGGCCGGCAGCGTGCAACCCACCAGCGGGAACAGCATGCGGACCGGGACCTGGCGAGCGCGCCCCTCGGCCTGGCGGCGTCGGGAGGCGCGCAGCTCATCGGCCACGCGGGCCAGGGGGCCGGCCGCCGGGGCTCCGTCGCAGTGGGCGGCCACCAGGACCGAGACCAGGGGCCGAGCCGCCGGCGAGGCGTCGACCACCCGGGCCAGGGCGACGTCGAGGGGCTCGCTGTGGCGGAACCGCACCTCGGCCCGGACGAGCGCCGGCCCCAGCGGCGGTGGCGCTCGCGGGGCGACGAGCGCCAGGGCGCCGGGCACGGTCACGCCGGCGGCCAGGGCCAGGCCGAACAGGTCCACGGTGTCGGGCACGGCCTCGGCCCAGGCTTCCACGGCTCGGCGGCGTTCCCGCCGGGCGGCCCGGTGCGGCACCACCGCGGCCAGCACCCACGGCACCGGCAGCAGGGCCGGTGCCACCACCAGCACGACGATCGAGGCCAGCAGGGCCCGGCCCACGACCCGGTCGGCGGCCCGGTCTGGCGGGCGCCCGGCCACCCGGCGCAGCACGGCGCCGAGCCGGCCGGCGGGTCCGGGCCGTCCGCCGTGCGGACGACCCCGGCCCGGCGGGGGCCGGACGGGGCGCGGTCGGCCGATCGAGGCCGCGCCCAGGACCACGAGGGCCGAGGCCAGCCCCAGGGCGGGCGGGAGCCACCTGCTCACCGTCCCGGCCCCCCGCTCACGATCCGGTGCATCCACCAGGCGCCGGCCAGGTCGAGCACCAGGGCGCCGGCCACGCAGGCCACCCCCGGCGCGGTGCCGAGCAGGGTGTGGGCCAAGCGGGGGTCGGCGGCCGACCCCACCACCCCGAACACCACGGGCAGGGCGACGAGGACGGCGGCCGACGCCCGGGCCTGGCTGGCCAGGGCCCGGATCTCGTCAGCCAGGGCAGCCTGGTCCCGGAGCGTGGCGGCCACGCCGTCGAGGGCCCGGGCCCGAGCGCCCCCTCCGTCGACCGCCACCTCGAGTGCGGCCACCACCAGGCGCACGGCCCGGCGGGGGTGGTCGTCGGCCCACGGGGCCAGGGCCACGGCCAGCGGTGCCCCTCCGGCCACCCGGCCCGCGGCGGAGCGCACCTGTTGGCCGTGGGGCCCGCCGACGGCCGTGGCCGCCTGGGCCAGGGCCGGCACCAGGTCGACCCCGGACCGCAGAGCGCGCCCCGCCTGCTCCAGCAGCTCGGGCAAGGTGGCGTCGGCCTGCCGGGTGCTCCGCCCGGCTGCGGCCCGAAGCCCGACCGCGCTGCCGGCCAGGGCCACCACCGGCAGCGCCACCGCCCCACCCGGGCCTCCCACCACGACCCCGAGGACCGAGGCCCCGGCCACCGCGGCGACGCCGAGGCGGGCCCAGCGGCGGGGATCACCATCCACACCGGCGTCGGCCAGGGCCGTCGCCCACCGGCCCGGCAGGGCAGGTCGGGTAGCGGGGGTGGGACCCGGCACCGGTCCGGCCCCCGGGGCTGACGGGGCCACGGCGCCCACGGCGAGGCCGCGGGCCAGGGCGGCCACGGACAGCAGGGCAGCGGCAACGACGACCACCACGCTCACCGGTCGCGCCCAGGTGCTCGGGCCGGCCGGGCGAGGGCGGCCAGGACGTCGTCGTGGGTGGCCACCGGGCGGACGCGCCGACCGGGCGCACCGTCGGGCACCACCTCGGCCACCGACACGATGCCCCGGGTTCCGCCCGGGCCGCGGGCCACCTGCACCACCAGGTCGACGGCGCTGGCGATCTGCTCCCGCACCGCGGCCAGCGGCAGGTCGGCCCCGGTGAGCACCATCATCTCCAACCGCCGCAGGGCATCGAGTGGGCTGTTGGCGTGGCACGTGCTGAGCGAGCCGTCGTGCCCGGTGGTCATGGCCTGCAACATGTCGAGGGCCTCGGCCCCCCGGACCTCGCCCACCACGATGCGGTCGGGCCGCATCCGCAGGGCGGCCCGCACCAGGTCGCGGATGGTCACCTGGCCGGTGCCCTCCGGCGACGGGGGCCGGGCCTCCAACCGGACCACGTGGGGACCCGGCAGGCGCAGCTCGGCCGCGTCCTCCACCGTGACCACCCGCTCCGAAGGGGCGATGTGGGCGGCCAGGGCGTTCAGCAGCGTGGTCTTGCCCGCCCCCGCCCCCCCGCTGACCAGCACCTGGCGACGCTCCTCGATGGCCCGGCGCAGGAGCGCGACCACCGGCGGCCCGGCGAAGGCGGAGAGGGGGACGGCCCGGGCCCCGAACCTGCGGATGGTGATGCAGGGCCCGTCGACGGCCAGGGGCGGGACGACGACGTGGACGCGCGACCCGTCGGGCAGGCGGGCGTCGGCCAGGGGGCTGCTGCGGTCGGCCCGAGCCCCCACCGGGGCCAGGACCCGCGTCACCAGGTGGTGGGCCGTGGGCCCGTCGACCACCACGCCCGTGGCCACCAGGTGGCCCCGGCGCTCCACCCACACCGGCCCGGGCCCGTTGACCATCACCTCGGTGACCTCGGGGTCGGCCAGCAGCGGCTCCAGCACCCCGAGGCCGGTGGCCCGGGCCCGGACCCGGGCCACCACGGCGTCGACCTCGGGCGGCGGCAGCAGCGGGGCCACCTCGCGCACCAGCCCCCCGAGCACGTCGGGCACCAGGGCCGCCGAGATGGACGGCGCGGCCAGGACCCGCTCGTGCACCACCGCCTCGACCGCCCGGCCCGTGTCGTCACGGGCCACGGGGACGACCGCCACCTCGGCCACCACGGCCCGCGGCCCAGCGCCGGCCGAGCCGGTATCGGCCGGGACGGTGTCGACGCCGGTCACGCCGCCCTCCGCAGCGAGCGGTGCAGCGTGCGGGGCAGCCGGCGGACCAGGATGCCGGCATCGACGGCCCGGGCCACGGCCGGGTCGACCGGGACCTGGGCCACCACCGGGGCCCCGACCACGTGCTCGACGTCGTCCAGGCCCAGCGAGCGCCCCGGCTCGGCCACCAGGACCACGCCCGAGGGGCGCACCGGCGCGTCGAGGGCCCGCCGGAGCCCCAGGTAGCAGGCCCGGGTGACGAGCAGCGAGCGCGACGCCTCGGCCACCAGCGGCAGGTGGGGCGAGTCATGCCCGACCACCCCGGCGTCGACCACCACGGGCCGGGCATCGGCGGCCAGGAGCCCCGCCAGCACCGAGTGGCGGGCCGCGGGGCCGGGCGCACCGGTGCCCCGGGGCAGGAGGGCGAGGTGGGAGCCGACCGACAGCTCCAGGCGGGCCAGGGCGTCGCCCGCCACCTCGGCTGAGGCCCGCGTCCACCCCGTGAGGCCGGGGTCACGGGGGTCGGGCAGGCCCAGGACGGCGGGCACGTCGCCGGCCAGGTCGACGAGCAGGGCGCCGCCGGAGGCGGCGTGGTGACGGGCGAGGGACGTGGCGAGGGCGGCGGCCACGACGGTGGTGCCGGCCCCGCCCTTCACCGACCAGCAGGTGACGAACACGGGGGCCTCCCGGGCGCGAGACGGAGGGGACGTTCACAGCCGGGGAAGCGAGCCCCCGGTGTGCCCGGCCCCGCCGGCACCGAAACCCACCCGGAGGTGGCCGCCGCCCGGCGGCCCCTGGGCCCGTCGGCGTGGGCCGGCACCGCCGGGGCGATGGACCACCGGGCCGGCCCGACCCGTACGGTGGCGGCATGGAGGCCGCCTTCTTCGACCTCGACAAGACGGTGATCGCCAAGGCCTCGATGGTCGCCTTCGGGAAGCCCCTCTACCGGGCCGGGCTGCTCAACCGGTGGCTGCTCCTGCGCGCCCTCTACGGCCAGCTCATCTACCTCTACCTGGGGGCCGACGAGGAGCGGATGGCCCGCATGCAGGCCAAGGTGCTGGCCCTCACCGCGGGCTGGGACCAGGCCCGGGTGCGCGACATCGTGGCCGAGACCCTGGAGGAGGTCATCGAGCCCATCGTCTTCGACGAGGCGGTGGCGCTGCTGCGCGAGCACCAGGCCGCCGGGCGGCGGGTGTACCTCATCTCCGCCTCACCGGAGGAGATCGTGCTGCCCCTGGCCCGCCACCTCGGCGTCGACGAGGCCATCGCCACCCGGGCTCGCGTCGATGCCCACGGGCGCTACACCGGGGACGTCGAGTTCTACGCCTACGGCCCCCACAAGGCGACGCGCATGAAGGCGGTGGCGGCCGAGCGCGGCATCGACCTGGCCGCCTCCTACGCCTACTCGGACTCCATCACCGACGAGCCCATGCTGGCCGTCGTCGGCCACCCCGTGGCCGTCAACCCCGACCGCGACCTGGCCAAGGTGGCCGCCGACCGGGGCTGGGAGGTCCGATGGTTCACCCACAAGGTGCCGCTGCGGGAGCGGGTGCCGATGCCCCCGCCGGGCCCCACCGCCGCCGTGGGCGGCGGGCTGGCGGCCACGGCGGCGGCCGGCGCCGTGGTCTGGTGGTGGCTGCGGCGGGAGCGCAGCGTGGCCACCACCGCCCAGCAGATCTCGGGCCTGGCCCGCCTGGTGGGCGAGCTCCGGGAGCCGACCCGGCGCTGGGCCGGGCCGCCCTCCAGGCCGGGGGGCGGGGCCGGGCCACCACCCCGGGCCGGGCGCGACGACGCCCGCGGCACCGCCGTCCGGAGACGTCGGGAGCGCGGGCGCCGGGGAGTCGGGACGTCAGACGGCGCGGAGCTTCTTGAACGCGAGGGTGCCGAGCGCGGCGACGAGGGCGAGCAGGATCAGCTTCTTGACCATGGCGTCACCCTAGACCTCGGGCCCGGCCCCGGCCACCGGCGGGGACGCCGCCGGCCACCGAACCGGGTCAGCCGGCCAGGCTCCAGCCGATGGTCACGTGCACCGGGGCGTGGTCGCTGAGGTCCTCGCCGTCCTCGTCCACGAAGGTGTCCCGCGGGATGTCGTGGGCCTCGGCGGTGAGGGTCAGGTCGTCGCTGCTGCGGACGGCCACCTTGTCGATGATGTGGGTGTCGTCGCAGCCCACCTCGTCGCAGGCGTCGACCAGGCCGGTCCGCTCCAGGAAGTCGGCCCAGATGGTGGCATCGGCGTCGCCGCCGGAGTCCTCGTGCTCGGGGTCGAGGTGGAGGTTGGTGTCGCCGCCGAGGATGATGGGCCGCCCGGCGCTGCGCTCCTCGATGAAGGCGGCCAGCTGCTCGTAGTCCTCGGCCTGGAGGCGCTGGTCGTCGGGGCTGCTGCCGGCCTCGCCGTGCAGGGAGTAGACGTCGACCTCGACGCCGCCCAGGGTGACGGTGGCCACCGCGAAGCCCTTCATGGCCAGGCAGTCGGCGGCCCCGCCGTCGCTGGGGTCGAGCTCGCCGAAGCAGTCGGCCCAGGGCACCCGCTCCTGGTCGGCCAGCGCCAGCTGGGACATGATGCCGATGCCGTCGCCGGCCTGGAGGTTGGGTCGGGTGGCCAGGTCGAGGCCCACCGCCTCGGCCCCGGGGTGGCGGTCGAGGGAGTGGGGCTGGCCGCTGTCGGCCAGGAGCCGCTCGTGGTAGTGGGTGAAGTCCAGGCCGTCGGCCAGCCCGCCCGGCACCCAGTAGTCGAAGTCCTCCTGGGTCAGCACCAGGTCGAAGGGCTGGAGCAGGGGGCTGATCTTGGGGATGTTCTCCTCGGGGTTCTCCTGGGAGATCTCCTGGGGCAGCCCGGCCACGTTGTAGGTCAGGACCTCCAGGGTCCCGGCCTCGCCGCCGGCTCCGCCATCGGCGGTGGTCGGTGGGCCCGACGAGGACGAGGGGCCGGCGTCGTCGCCGTCATCGCCCCCGCAGGCCACGGTGGTGGCCAGCAACAGGGCCAGCGCCCCGGCGGCCACGATGGTGAACGGACGGTGGACGCGTGGTGTCTCCCCCATGGCGCGCCACGGTAGGGCGGGTGCCGCTCCGGTGTCGATCTCGGGGCAGGGGCCCCGGGGGGCCTCAGACGGCCAGCAGGTCCCGGGCACCGGTGTCGGAGGACGGGTGGCGCAGCTTCGACATGGCCCGGGCCTCGATCTGGCGGATCCGCTCCCGGGTCAGGTTGAAGTGCTCGCCCACCTCTTCGAGGGTGCGGGGCTCGCCCCGGTCCAGGCCGAAGCGCAGCTTCAGGATCTCGCGCTCGCGGTCGTCCAGGGGGGCGAGGAGCCGGTTGATCTCCTCGGGCAGGAGGGCGGTGGCCGCCACCTCGAAGGGCGACTCGGCCGAGCGGTCCTCGACCACGTCGCCCAGCTCGGCGTCGCCGTCCTCCCGCAGGGGCTCGGACAGCGAGAGGGGCTCGGCCGCGAAGCGCAGGGCCTCGGTGACCTTGTCCTCGGGCATCTCGACCTCGGCCGACAGCTCGGCCAGGGTGGCGGGGCGGCCCAGCTTGAGCTCCAGGCGGGCCCGGGCCTTCTGCAGGCGGGCCAGGGTGTCGCCGGCGTGGACCGGGAGGCGGAT
>DASQKY010000040.1 GCA_035630295.1 Acidimicrobiales bacterium
CCGGCTTCCCGATCGCGAAGATCGCCGCCAAGCTCGCCGTCGGCTACCGCCTCGACGAACTGCGCAACGACATCACCCGCGAAACCCCCGCCTGCTTCGAGCCGACGATCGACTACGTCGTCACCAAGGTGCCGCGCTGGACCTTTGAGAAGTTCCCCGACGCCGACCCGACGCTGACGACTCAGATGAAGTCGGTCGGCGAAACGATGGCGATCGGCCGTACCTTCAAGGAGTCGCTGCAGAAGGCGCTACGCGGCCTGGAGACGGGCCGCTTCGGCATCGGCTGCGACCGCTTCGACCGCTGGGGCACGCCGAACCAGCCTGCCCTGGACGAGGTACAGGGCCGCCTCCAGGTGGAACGGCCGGTCGGGGGTGGCGAGGGCCGAGCGGCGCACGAGCTCGTCGTCGTCGAAGGCCTCGAGGGCGACCTCGGCCGGGTCGCAGTTCAGCCCCCGGCGGCCGTGCTCGAGCGAGCGGAGCGCCTTCTGGAGCGACTCGGGGAAGGTGCGGCCGATGGCCATGGCCTCCCCCACCGACTGCATCTGGGTGCCCAGGGTGGAGGACTGGCCCGGGAACTTCTCGAACGCCCACCGGGGCACCTTGGTGACCACGTAGTCGATGACCGGCTCGAAGCTGGCCGGCGTGGCCCGGGTGATGTCGTTGGGGATCTCGTCCAGGGTGTAGCCCACGGCCAGGCGGGCCGCGATCTTGGCGATGGGGAAGCCGGTGGCCTTGGAGGCCAGGGCCGAGCTGCGGCTGACCCGGGGGTTCATCTCGATGACCACCATGTCGCCGTTGGTGGGGTCGATGGCGAACTGCACGTTGGAGCCGCCCGTCTCCACCCCCACCCGGCGCAGGCAGGCGAAGGCCGCGTCGCGCATGAGCTGGTACTCGACGTCCGAGAGGGTCTGGGCCGGGGCCACGGTGATGGAGTCGCCGGTGTGGACGCCCATGGGGTCCAGGTTCTCGATGGAGCAGACGATCACGCAGTTGTCGGCCCGGTCCCGCATCACCTCCAGCTCGTACTCCTTCCACCCGGCGATGGAGCGCTCGATGAGGATCTCGGTGATGGGGCTGGCGTCGAGGCCGTTGGCGGCCAGGCGCTCGAACTCCTCGGGGGTGGAGGCGATGCCGGTGCCCTTGCCCCCCAGGATGTAGGCCGGCCGGATGACCACCGGCAGGCCGATGTCGGCCACCACCTGGTGGGCCCGGGCCATGGCCGCCTTGACCTGCTCGGCCTTTGGGACGTGGGCGGCCCGCATGCCCTCGTCGGGCGCGGCGGTGCCCGAGGCCGGGACCGACAGGCCGATCTCGGTCATGGCCACCTTGAACCGCTGGCGGTCCTCGGCGGTGGCGATGGCCTCGGCGTTGGCCCCGATCAGCTCCGGGGTGCCGGGCACGCCCACCAGGCCCGCCTCGAACAGCTCCATGGCCAGGTTGAGGGCGGTCTGGCCGCCGAGGGTGGGCAGCACCGCGTCGGGCCGCTCCCGCTCGATGATCTGGGCCAGGACCTCGGCGTCCAGGGGCTCCACGTAGGTGGCATCGGCGAAGTCCGGGTCGGTCATGATCGTGGCCGGGTTCGAGTTGGCCAGGATGACCCGGTAGCCCTCCTCGCGGAGGACCCGGCAGGCCTGGGTGCCGGAGTAGTCGAACTCGCAGGCCTGGCCGATCACGATGGGGCCGGACCCGATGAGCAGGACCGAGGAGATGTCGGTGCGCTTGGGCATCAGGCCCGCCCCTCCATCAGCTCCGCGAAGGCGGCGAAGAGGTGGGCGGCGTCGTGGGGGCCGGGCCCGGCCTCGGGGTGGTGCTGCACGCTGAAGGCCCGCTCGGCCGGGAGGGCGAAGCCCTCGCACACCCCGTCGTTGAGGTTGACGTGCGTCAGCTCGGCGCCGGCCGGCAGGGTGTCGGCGGCCACCGCGAAGTTGTGGTTCTGGCTGGTGATGTCGATGCGCCCGGTGCGGACGTCGCGCACCGGGTGGTTGCCGCCGTGGTGGCCGAAGGGCAGCTTCACCGTCTCGGCCCCCACCGCCCGGCCCAGGAGCTGGTTGCCCAGGCAGATGCCGAAGATCGGCACCTGGCCCAGCAGGGCCCCGATGGCCTCCACCACGTAGGGCACGGTGGCCGGGTCGCCGGGGCCGTTGGACAGGAACACCCCGTCGGGCTCCCGGGCCAGGACCTCGGCCGCCGGGGTGGAGGCCGGCACCACCTCGACGGTGGCCAGGTCCGAGAGGTGGCGCAGGATGGTGGTCTTGATGCCCAGGTCGTAGGCCACCACCCGGCGGGGCCCGTCGCCCACGGTGTAGGGGGCGGGCGTGGTCACCTGGGCCACCAGGTCGACCCCGTCGGTGCCGGGCTCGGCCGCCGCCGCGGCCCGCAGGGCGGCCTCGTCGACGGTGGTGCCGTCGGGGGCGGGGCCCAGGGCCCCGAAGGCGCCCGGGGCCGCGCCGGCGTCGCGGATGTGGCGGGTCAGGCGGCGGGTGTCGATGCCGCCGATGCCGGGCACGCGGTGGCGGACCAGCCAGGCGTCCAGGTCCTCGTCGCTGCGCCAGCTCGACCGGCGGCGGGCCGGCTCCCGGACGATCACGCCCCGGCAGGAGGGCCGGAGGCTCTCGTCGTCGGCCGCGGTGACCCCGTAGTTGCCGATGTGGGGATAGGTGAAGGCGATGACCTGCCCGGCGTAGGACGGGTCCGACATCACCTCCTGGTAGCCGGAGAGGACGGTGTTGAACACCACCTCGCCGGTGGCGATGCCGCCGTCGGGGGTGGCCCCCAGGGCCTCGCCCTCGAAGGCCTCGCCGTCGGCCAGCACCAGCAGCGCCGGGCGCACCTCCTGCCGGCCGCTCACGGGGTGTCCTCGGGCACGAAAACGCCCCCTGCCTGGTGGCAGAGGGCGGCGTGGGTCTCGCTCAACTCGGTCTCTCCTGCCGTGCGGGCCTCACGGGACCCGCTTCACGGTCAGGAGCCGAACCTAGCAGCTGCACGGCCCGGCCCCACCCCCGTTTCAGCGCTGGGCCACGCCGTCGACGACCACGGGCTCGCCGGCGGAGACGGTGTGGCGGACCCGGCCCTTCAGGGTGCGGCCCACGTACGGGATGTTGCGGCTGCGGCTGGCGGTGGCGCCGGCCTCCACGGTCCAGCTGGCCTCGGGGTCGATGACGCACAGGTTGGCCGGGCGGCCGGGCTCGACGGGGCCCCCCTGGGTGCCCGCCAGGCCGGCCACCGCGGCCGGGCGCCACGACATGCGGGCCAGCACCTCGCCCAGGGGCAGGTCCAGCACGGAGAGGGCCACCCCCAGGGCGAACTCCAGGCCCAGCATCCCCGGGGGGGCCTGGTCGAAGGGCTCGTCCTTGGCGTCGGGGGTGTGGGGGGCGTGGTCGGTGGCGATCACGTCCAGGGCGCCGTCGGCCACCCCCCGGCGCACCGCGGCCACGTCCTCCTCGGTGCGCAGCGGCGGGTTGACCTTGAACACCGGGTCGAACGAGGCGCACGCGGCGTGCGTCAGCAGCAGGTGGTGGGGGGTGGCCTCGGCGCTGATGGCCAGGCCCGAGGCCCGGGCCGCGGCGACGAGGGCCACCGACCCGGCGGTGGACATGTGCTGCATGTGGACGCGGCACCCGGTCAGGCGGGCCAGGGCGATGTCCCGGGCCACCATGGCCTCCTCGGCCTCGGACGGCTGGCCGGCCATGCCCAGCCGGGACGACCACTCCCCCTCGTGCATGTGGCCCCCGGCGGCCAGCTCGGCGTTCTCGCAGTGCTGGGCCAGGACCACGTCGTGGGGCAGGCCCACCGCGTACTCCATGGCCCGCCGCATGAGCAGGTCGTCCTGCACGCCGGTGCCGTCGTCGGTGAACAGCCGGACCCCGAGCTCGGCCATCTCGGCCAGGGGGGCCAGCCGCTCCCCGGCCCGGCCCACGGTGATGGCCCCGGCCGGGTGGACGGCGCACAGGGCGGCGCGGGCCAGCTCCTGCACCTCGCGCACCACGGCGGCGGAGTCGATGGCCGGGGTGGTGTTGGGCATGGCCACCACCGCGGTGAAGCCGCCCAGGGCCGCGCACCGGCTGCCGGTCTCGATCGTCTCGGCCTCCTCCTGGCCCGGCTGGCGCAGGTGGGCGTGCAGGTCGACCAGCCCGGGGGCCACCACGCAACCCCCCGCGTCGAGCACCCGGTCGGCCGACAGGTCGGGCCCGACGGCCACGATCCGCCCCTCGGACACCACGACATCGGCCACCCGCTCGCCGGCCTGCTCCACGACCCGGCCCCCCTTGAGCACCAGGGACTCAGGCACGGCTGCTCTCCTTGTCGGCATCGGTGGGCGCATCGGCGTCGGCGGGGGTGTCGGCGGGCGCGTCCGTGTCGGTGGGCGCGTCGGCGCCCAGGGAGCCCGTGCGGCCCTCGGCCCCCAGCAGGCGGAACAGCACCGCCATGCGGACGGCCACGCCGTTGCGGACCTGGTCCACGATGACGGCCCGGGGGTCGTCGGCCGCCTCGGGGGCGATCTCCACCCCCCGGTTCATGGGCCCGGGGTGCATGATGACGGCGTCGGGGCCCAGGCGGCCGGCCCGGGCCCGGGTCAGGCCGTAGCCGGCGGTGTACTCGCGCAGCGACGGCACCAGGGCCTCGGTCATGCGCTCCTGCTGCATGCGGAGCAGGTAGACCACGTCGACCTCGTCCAACACGTCGTCCAGGCGGTGGGCCACCCGCACCGGCCACCCGGCCAGGGAGGGGGGCAGCAGCGTGGGCGGGGCCACCAGGGTGACCTCGGCCCCCAGGGTGGCGAAGGCGTGCACGTCGCCCCGGGCCACCCGGGAGTGCTTGACGTCGCCCACGATGGCCACCCGCACCCCGTCGAGGCCGCCGAGCCGCTGGCGCAGCGTGTAGCAGTCGAGCAGGGCCTGGGTGGGGTGGTCGTGCCAGCCGTCGCCGCCGTTGATGACCTGGGCGTCGATCCACGAGGCCACCCGGTGGGGGGCGCCGGCGGAGCGGTGCCGCACCACCACGGCATCCACGCCCATGGCCTCGATGGTCAGGGCCGTGTCCCGCAGCGACTCGCCCTTGTTGACCGACGAGGTCGACACGCTGAAGGTCATGGTGTCGGCCGAGAGGCGCTTGGCCGCGGTCTCGAACGAGAGGCGGGTGCGGGTGGAGTCCTCGTAGAACAGGGAGGCCACGGTGCGCCCCCGCAGGGCCGGGACCTTGGGGATCTGCCGGCCGCTCACCTCCACGAACGAGTCGGTGAGGGTGAGCAGCTCCTCGATGGCCGGCCGGTCGAGGGAGGCGGTGTCGAGCAGGTGCCTCACTTGACCAGCTCCCCCAGGTCGACCCCGTCGGCGTGGACGTCGACGATCTCGTCCCGCCGGGTGGGCAGGTTCTTGCCCACGAAGTCGGGCCGGATGGGCAGCTCCCGGTGGCCCCGGTCGATCATCACCGCCAGCTGCACCGCTCGGGGCCGGCCGTAGTCGTGCAGGGCGCCCAGGGCGGCCCGGATGGTGCGCCCGGTGAAGAGCACGTCGTCCACCAGGACCACGGTCCGGCCGTCGATGTCCTCGGGGATGTCGGTCACGGCCTCGGGCAGGACGGGGCGGATGCCGATGTCGTCGCGGTAGAAGGCCACGTCCAGGGCGCCCACCTCGGGCCGGACCTGCTCGATGGAGTCGAGGGCGTCGGCCAGGCGCTCGGCGATCCACACCCCGCCGGTCTGCAGGCCGACGATCAGCACCGCGCCCAGGCCGTGGTTGCGCTCCACCACCTCGTGGGCCATGCGCCAGATGGCCCGGGCCACGTCGTCCCGGTCGAGCACCCGGGTGCGGGGCACGAACACCCCGCCGTAGGGGCGGGTGATGCGGCGTTCTCTCTCGGCCACTGGGCTTGTCCTCCCGTACGGGCCTCACCGGACCCGCTTCACGGTCGGGGCGACCCTACACCGCTCCCCGGCCCGGCCCCGGGGTGGGGTCCGGCCGCAGCCACAGGTCGTGGGTGGCGTCCCAGCGGCCCCGGCGGGCGAAGCCGGCCCGGGCCGCCACCGCCTCGGAGGCCCGGTGGCCGGGGGGGATGCGGGCCACCAGCGGGACCAGCCCGGCCTCCCCGGCGGCCCACCCCACCAGCAGCCGGACCGCGGCGGTGGCCACTCCCCTGCGCCGGTGGGCCGCCGCCGCCCACCAGCCCGTGTCCCACACCACCCGCTCCGGCGGCCCGGCCCCCCCGGTCGGGACCCGCAGCCGGAGGCGGGCCACGCCGACCTCGCCCCACACCTCGTCGCCGTCGGGCGGCCCCACCACCAGGTCGACCGACACGCCGGTGGCGGCCCGCAGGCCCGCCCCCCCGATCCACCGGGCCGCGGCCTCGGCGGGGGGCCCGGCGGGCACCGAGGCGTGGCGCCCGATCTCGGGGTCGGCCCACGCCGCGGCCAGGGCGGCGGCGTCGCCGGGCCGCCACCGCCGCAGGGCCACGCCGGCGGCGGTGTCGACCAGGGGCGTCGCCGGGCCGGGCAGGGGGGGCGGCGCCGGCTCGACCGGTCAGCCGCCCACGGTGAAGGTGACGCCCCGGATGTCCTCGACGCAGGCCGGGAGGTCGGCGGCGGGGTCGGCCCAGAACCCGGTCCGGGCCTCCCGGGTGCACTCGTCGAAGCCGCCCACGCCGTGGCCGGCGTTGGGCACGGTGACCAGGCGGGCGTCAGGCATGGCCTCGGCCTGGGCCCGCGAGTCGGCGTACGGGGTGATGGGGTCGAGGGTGCCCCCGAAGACCAGGGTGGGCACGTCGGGCACGGCCTGCTCGTTGAACGACTCGGGCAGGTGCTCGACCTCCCAGTCCTGGCAGAACACCTGGGCCGAGTTGAGGGCGATGAGGGCGTCCTCGTCGACCCGGGCCAGCTCGGCCTCGGCGTCGGCCCCGTCGAGCAGGCGGCCGGAATCGGCGCACTCCACCGAGTAGAAGGCACCCTCGGACAGCTCGATGAGCCGGGGCACGCCCACCTCGATGAAGGTGGGGATGATGGACCGGTCGCCCGTGGCCAGGCCGGCCAGCACCGACGGCAGCAACGGGATGAGCTCGCTGTCGTAGAGGGCGGCGAACATGCCGGCCCGCACGTCGGTGCCGGTGAGGGCGAAGCTCCGCTCCACGTCCTCGCCCCCCACCGGGACGGTGCCGGTCAGCTCGGCCGGCTCGGCGTCGAAGGCGGCCACCGCGTCGTCGAGCACCGCGCCCAGGTCGCCGATGGCGGTGGAGCAGGCCTCGTCCTCGGCGCACGCCTCGACCAGGCGGTCGAGGGCGCCCTGGGGCAGGGCCTTGGTGCGCTCGACGCCGCCGGCCTCGGGCGGGTACACGGAGTCGATGACCAGGGAGCGGATCCGGTCCGGGTGCTCCCGGGCGTAGGCCAGGCCCAGCCGGGTCCCGTACGACACGCCCCACACGTTCCACTGCTCGACCCCGACGGCCCGCCGCAGCGACTCCATGTCGGCCACCGAGGCCAGGGTGTCGTAGTCGTCCAGGTCGTTGCCCTCGCTGACCAGGCGCTCGTAGCAGGCTCGGACCGCGGCCCGGTTGACCTCGTGCTCGGTGGCGAAGTCGTCGGTGCTGGCCAGGGCGTCGAGGATGGCCTCCTCCTTCTCCGGGCAGTCGAGGCTGGGGAGGGACCGGCCCACGCCCCGCTGGTCGAAGGTGATGATGTCGCGCTCGGCCAGGGCGTCGTTGCCGGCCAGGCCCAGCGGGGGGCTGACCAGGGCGTCGCCCCCGGGGCCGCCGTGGAGGTAGACGACGGGCTCGGCCCCGGCATCGGCCTCGGCGTGGTGCAGGCGGGCCACCGCCAGGGTCACCACGCCGCCCTCGGCGTCGGTGCGGTCGGCCGGCACCTCCAGGGTGCCGCAGGTGACGGTGACGTCCTCGGGCATCTCGGCCAGCTCGGCCTCGGACCACCAGCACTCCGCCTCGGCCAGCTCCGGGTCCTCGGGCACGGTCGAGGACGAGGGCGCCACCGTGGTGGAGGTGGGATCGGAGCCGGCGTCGTCCCCGTCGCCCCCCGAGCAACCGGAGGCGACGACGGCGACGACGGCGAGGGCGACCAGGGCACGGCGGAACATGGCCGGCAGCCTTCCACACCGACCCGCTGGTACCGTGCCGCGGTGGCCGGCCGTCGCGTGCAGGGCGCCCTGGTCACGGCCCGGGCCGCCGGCACCCTGGGCGGGGCCCTGCTGCTGGGGGCGTCGCTGCTCCCGTGGTCGGGGCGGGGGGCGGGCTCCTCCATCGCCCTGGTCCGCATCGCCGACCTCGTCCTCTCCGGCGTGGTCGATGCCTGGGTGCCCCGGTGGGCCGGTCTGGTGGTCTACGCCATCCCCCTGGGCGGGGCCCTGCTGCTCCTGGGCACCGGCCTGGGGCAGCGGGCCGGCGCCCTGGTGGGGGCGGCGGGCGTGGGCCTCGGCGTCGTGGGCGCGGCCCTGGCCGGGGTGGCCCTGGGCCGGCTGGACCGGGCCGGGCTGGGACCGGGCGCGCTGGCCGCCGCCGCGGGCCTGGCCCTGGGGGTGATGGCCGTGGTGGCCTCGGCCCGGACCCGGGCCTGACGCGGCCGGAGGGGTGGGGGGCCCGGGGTCCGGTCCCCCGGTCCGGCCGGCTCACCGGCCACCGGACCGGTGCTACCGTTCCGCCGCGCTCGGCCTCCCGGGGCCGAGGAGCCGGCCCCCACGACCGAGGACGCCCATGAGCGACGAGCCCCACACCCCGGCCTGGCCCACGCCTCGCCGTCCCGGCGCCACCCCGCCCCCGCCGCCGGCGCCCCCCGGCTCTCCCCCCACCGTGCCCATCGCCCCGGCGGGCCCCCCGCCCGGCACCCCCCCGCCGCCCCCCGCGGCCCCGCCACCGCCCCCGCCCGGGCCCCCTCCCGGCACCCCGCCGCCCCCCGCCGCTCCCCCGGGCGGGCCCGGCGCCCCGCCACCGCCCGGCATCCCCATCGGCCCCCTGCCCGGTGCCGCCCCGCCGCCCGGCGGCGCGCCCCCCGGCGCCTACCCCCCCGGGTACGCCCCCACCCCGCCCCCGGGCGGGGCCCCACCCCGCAAGCGCCGGGGCCTCTTCGCCATCGCCCTGGTGGTGGTGGCCGTCCTGGCCATCGCCGCCATCGGCTTCGTCGTGGTGCGGGCCGTCCGCGGCGGGGGCGGCGGGGCGTCGAGCCCCCAGGCCGCGGTGGAGGACCTGGCCGAGGCCCTGGAGTCCGAGGACCCGGTGGCCGCGCTGGAGATCATGAACCCCGACGAGGTCGAGGTCCTGGCCGACGTGTACGGCTCGGCCGCCGAGCGAGCCGAGTCCCTGGGCTTCTCGCCCAAGGACAAGACCCTGGGCGGCGTGGAGGTGGCCCCCGCCGGGCTGCGCTACCAGGTGGAGGAGATCGGCGACGGCGTGGCCCGGGTGACCCTGACCGGGGGCGCGGCCGACGTGTCCTACAACCGGTCCGGCCTGGGCTCGGTCACCGACCGGGTGGTGGCCCAGAACGCCCGGACCGACGGCGACGACAGCGAGGGGGCCCGGGGCCGGGCCGAGGTCGAGGCCGACGACCTGGTGGTCACCGACGACGAGGGCGACGACGTCGATCCCTTCGTCATCACCGTGGAGCGGGGCTCGGGCTGGTACGTCAGCCCGCTCTACACCGCGGCCCAGTACGCGGTCGAGGCCTGGGGCCTCGACGCCCCCGGCCTGCCCGCCCCCGAGGCCGGCGACGGGGCCGACGGGCCCGAGGAGGCGGTCCGGGAGCTGCTGACCGCGGGCGGGTCCGCCGACGCCGACCGCTCCGGCGACCTCATCGCCGGCGGCCCGGGCGACGTCGTCCGGGCCTACTCGGGGGCCATCGAGGCCTGGATCGCCGAGGAGGTGGGCGAGGACACCTCGATCGAGGTCAGGGAGCTGGAGACCGAGGTGACCGACCGCGACGGCGGCGGCCGCCGGGTGGTCATCACCTCGGCCGAGGCCACCGCCACGTGGACCTTCGACGGCGAGGAGAACCGGCGCCAGGTCACCTGGGACGGCACCTGCATGCGGACCGTCGACCCCGACGACGACGGCGAGGGGGACGACGAGGGTGACGAGGCCTTCTGCCTCACCGAGAACTGGAACCGCTTCGGCGTGTCCGAGCTGGCCGTGGCCGTCACCGAGGAGGGCGGGAGCTGGCGGGTGGACCCCGTGGCCACCCTGGCCGACTACGCCGAGGCCATCGTGCCCAAGCTCACCACCACCGCCGTCCTGCGGCTCATCGGGTTCCCCGAGGTGGCCGAGCCCAGCGCCGACGCCGGCATGGGCGACGCCACCACCGTCGAGCTCAACGACGCCGGCTACGCCGTGGTCCGGGTGTCGGCCACCGCCGGCGAGCCCTTCACGGTCAACGCCACCTCCGAGGACGAGGACCGCGTCATCACCGCCTTCCTGGTCGGCCCGGACGGGGACGACGTCGCGGCCTACGAACTGGTCGAGCCCGAGGGCGACGGGGGCTACCTCCTGGTGGTGGGGGGCGACGACTGGGGGCCGGGCACGGTCCAGGTGCAGGTCAGCGGGGTCACTCGCGAGGACCTCGAGCTCGACGACACCACCTCCGGGGAGGTCGCCCAGGTCGGGGAGATCGTGGAGTACTCCGTCGACCTGGTCGAGGGTGCGACGTACTCGGTGGAGCTCGACAACGCCGACCTGGAGGTCTCGATCATCGACCCCGAGGGCTACGCCGTGTCCACCTCGAGCGACGAAGGCTCCGCTGCCACCTTCGTGGCCAACCTGGAGGGGACCTACCAGGTCCGGGTGGACGGGGGCTTCGACCGGGTCACCGGCGACTTCGAGATCACCGTGACCGAGATCCCCGACTTCGTGATCACCAACCTGGCCAGCGAGGAGGTGGAGGAGCCACCGTTCCGCTTCGACCTGGCCAATCCCCTCGAAGAGTTCGCCAACTTCGAGATCGACCTACGCGACGGGGTGTTCCTCGACATCGTGGCCACCCCCGAGCGGGCCGACATGGACCTCCGGATCGTGGTGCGGGACGCCGACGGCGACGAGGTCGAGGTCAACGACACCACGGCGGGCCAGGAGGAGTCGATCGAGGTGGACGGTAACGGCCGCGGCCCCTACGAGGTCGAGATCTACACCGACAACCTGGTGGCGGGCGCCTTCAACGTGACCGTCGAGGGGAACTAGGCCGAGTCCTCCGACTCCCCGTCCCCGGCGTCGGCCGGGGGCGGGGGGCGCTCGGCGACCACCGCGGCCAGGACGCCGTTCACGAACCGGCCCGAGTCGTCGGTGGAGTACTGCTTGGCCAGGTCCACCGCCTCGTTGATGGCCGCGTTGGCCGGCACGTCGGGCCGGTGCAGCAGCTCGAACGAGGCCATGCGCAGCACGGTCAGGTCGAGCACGGGCATGCGCTCGGTGGTCCAGCCCCGGGCGTGGCGCCCGATGAGGGCGTCCAGGTCGGAACGGTGGTCGAGGACGCCCTGCACCAGGGCGGCGGCGTAGGTCTCGACCTCCACGGGCTGGGCGGCCAGCACGTCGAAGGCCCGGCCGTCGTCGTCGGTCTCGCCGTCGCGGATGGCCGCCTCGTAGAGCAGGGCCAGCGCCCGCTCCCGGGCCTCCCGGCGGGACCCGATGCCCCCCCGGCGGTCAGGCACGGGTGATGTACTCGCCGCTGCGGGTGTCGACCCGCAGGCGGTCCCCGATGTTGACGAACAGCGGGACCTGCAGGACCTTGCCCGTCTCCAGGGTGGCCGGCTTGGTCGCCCCCGAGACCCGGTCGCCCTGGATGCCGGGCTCGGTCTCGGTGACCGTGAGCTCCACCGCGGCGGGCAGGTCGGTGCCCACGATCTCGTCGCCGTGCATCTGGAGCACGGCCCCGGCCCCCTCGATCAGGTAGCTGCCGGCGTCGCCCAGCGCCCCGCTGGGCACCTGGAGCTGCTCGTAGCTGCTGTTGTCCATGAACACGTAGTCGTCGCCGTCGCGGTACAGGTACTGCATCTCGCGCTTGTCGATGGTGACCCGCTCGACCTTCTCCGCGGCCCGGAACGTCTTCTCGATCACCGCCCCGGTGCGGACGTTGCGGATCTTGGTGCGCACGAAGGCGGGGCCCTTGCCCGGCTTGACGTGCTGGAACTCGACGATCTGCATGAGCTTGCCGTCGAGGTCGAGGACCATGCCGTTCTTCAGGTCGTTGGTGGTGATGGCCATGGAGATCCTTGCGAGGTGAGCGCCGGCCGGTCAGGCCGTGGGCGCGAGGGGGGTGAGGTCCTTGGGGGCGAGGGTGAGCGGCCGGCACCCGTCATCGGTGACGACCACCGTGTCCTCGATCCGCACGCCACCGTGGTCGGGCAGGTAGACCCCGGGCTCGACGGTGACGACGTGGCCGGTGGCGAGCCTAGCGGTCGAGGTCCGGCTGACCCGGGGCTCCTCGTGGATCACCAGACCCACCCCGTGCCCGGTGCCGTGGCCGAAGGCCTCGCCCCAGCCCGCGGCCTCGATGAGGTCGCGGCAGGTGGCATCGACGGCCCGGGCCTCGACGCCGGCCCGCACCGCGGCCACGCCGGCGGCCTGGGCGTCGCGCACCACCTGGACCATCCGCTCCTGGGTGGGGCTGATGCCCCCAGGGGCGAAGGTGCGGGTCATGTCCGAGTGGTAGCCGTCGACCAGGGCCCCGAAGTCGATGACCACCAGGTCGCCGTCGGTGATGGTGCGGGGGCCGGGGTGGTGGTGGGGCCGGGCGCCGTTGGGGCCCGAGGCCACGATGGTCTCGAAGCTGACCCCGTCGGCCCCCAGCCGGCGCATCTCGACGTCCAGGGCCAGCCCGACCTCGGCCTCGGTGGGCCGGTCGACCAGGCGGGGGGCGATGGCGGCCAGGGCGGCGTCGGCGATGGCGGCGGCCCGGGCCAGGCGGTCGACCTCCCCGGCGTCCTTCACCAGGCGGACCGCCTCGACCACGTCCGTGGTCGGCACCAGGTCGCCGGCCCAGGGGTCCTGGGCGTAGCGGCGCTGGGCGGCCCAGGTCACCGAGGCCGCCTCCAGGCCCAGGCGGGCGCCGGGCGGGACGGCGCCGGCCAGGATCGCGTCCTGGTCGGCCTGGGTGCCGGCCACCTCGACGGCGACATCCACGCCGGACGCCGCCACCTCGTCGGGGGCCTGCACCGCGTAGCGCCCGTCGGTCACCAGCAGCAGCCGATCGGCGGTGACCAGGAGGCGGGCCGCCGAGCCGGTGAACCCGGTCAGGTACCGGACGTTGGTCAGGTCGGTGACCAGCAGGGCGTCGATGCCGGGCCCGTCGTCGCCACCGGCCTCGCCGAAGCGGGCCCGGACCCGGTCGGCCCGGCCGGCCACGTCCATGGGGGCCAACGGCGCGGCCGGCAACGCCCTCACGAGGCCGCCCCCAGCAGGTGGGCCACGGCGTCGAGGGCCAGGCGGTAGCCGTCGGCCCCGAAGCCGGCCACGGTGCCGGCCGCCACCGGGGCCACCACCGAGGTCTGGCGCCACGGCTCCCGTCCCCCCGGGTGCGAGAGGTGGAGCTCGACCACCGGGCCCTCGAAGGCGGCCAGGGCGTCGTGCAGCGACCAGCCGTAGTGGGTGAGGGCGCCGGCGTTGACGACGATGGCCGCGGCCCGGCCCCGGGCGCCGTGGACGGCCTCCACCAGGTCGCCCTCGTGGTTGGACTGGAGGTGCTCCAGGGCCAGGCCGTGGCGCTCGGCCTCGGCAGTGGCGGTGGCCACGTGGTCGGCCAGCGTGGCCGTGCCGTAGATCTCGGGCTGGCGTCCCCCCAGCAGGTCGAGGTTGGGCCCTGACAGCAGGAGGACGATGGGGACGGGCAGCACGAGGGGATCGGTCATCGGAGGGCCTCCAGGGCGTCGCGGAGCAGGGCCCGGTCGGTGACGGGCACGGGTTCGACGCCCCGGTTCCCGTCGAGGACGAAGGTGATGCCCCGGACCGCCTTCTTGTCCCGGGCGAACAGGTCGATCAGCCGGTCGGGGTCGAGGCCCTCGGGCGGGGCCAGGGGCAGGTCGTAGCCGGCCACCACCCGCCGGTGCTGGGCCACCCGCTCGTCGTCGATGCGGCCCAGGCGCCGGGCCACCTCGGCCGCGTAGACCAGGCCGACGGCCACCGCCTCGCCGTGGCGCAGGCCGTAGCCGCCCTCGGTCTCCAGGGCGTGGGCCAGGGTGTGGCCGTAGTTGAGGACGGCCCGCCGGCCCCCCTCGCGCTCGTCGGAGGCCACCACCTCCGCCTTGCAGCGGACGCAGGCGGCCACCGCCTCGTCAAGGGCCAGGTCGGGCAGGTCGTCGACGCCCAGGAAGGCGTACTTGGCCATCTCCCCCAGGCCCGAGCGGTACTCCCGGGGGGGCAGGGTGCCCAGGGTCTCGATGTCGCACAGCACGGCCGAGGGCTGCCAGTAGGCGCCGACCAGGTTCTTGCCCTCGGGCAGGTTCACGCCGGTCTTGCCGCCGATGGCCGCGTCGACCTGGCCCAGCAGGGTGGTGGGCACGTGGACCACCGGCACCCCCCGGTGGTAGACGGCGGCCACGAAGCCGGCCACGTCGGTGACCACGCCCCCGCCCACGGCCACCACCACGTCGCCCCGGGTCAGGCCCCAGCGGGCCAGGTCGCGGCACAGGTCCTCGACCGTGCCCAGGTGCTTGGCGTCCTCGCCGTCGCCGATGGTGAAGGTGGCGCTCTCCACCCCCGGGTCGACGTCCCAGCCGATGCCGGCCTGGGTCACCACCGCGGCCCGCTGCGCCCCGACGGGCAGCACCTCCAGCAGGCGGTGGCGGGCCCCGGGGCCGACCAGCACCGGGTAGCTGCGCTCCCCCAGGGGCACCTCCAGCTCGATCACCGGCCCGGCTCCCCGGCCCGGCCCGCGGCGCGGTCCACCTCGGCCGCCCCGGTTGCCTCGGCCGCCTCGACCAGTTCCGCGATGCGGGCGGCCAGCTCCCGCTTGGGCCGCTCGTGCTCGGAGTGGAAGGGCTCGACGTCGACCACCAGGTCGGCCACCTCCTCGTAGAGGGCGGACCGCTCGTCCAGCAGGCGGACCAGCACGGCCTCGGGATCGTCGTCGAGCAGGGGGCGGTGGGGCTTGCGCTCCAGCCGCGACCGCAGGAACGGGGCCCCGGCCCGCAGGTACACCACCCGGGCGCCGCCGCGCAGCGCCTCGCGGTTCCGGGGCCGGGTGACCACCCCCCCGCCGGCGGCGATGACGGCCGGGCCCGGGGCGGCCAGCAGGTCGGCCAGGAGGGCGGCCTCGGCGGCCCGGAAGCCGTCCTCGCCCTCCTCGGCGAACCACTCCCGCACGGTGCGGCCCGAGCGGCGGACCAGCTCGTCGTCGGCGTCGACGAAGGGGCGGCCCAGCCGGGAGGCCAGGCGGCGCCCGACGGTGCTCTTGCCCGCGCCCATCATCCCCACCAGGACCACGGGGGGGACCCGGCGGCGGGCCGGGCCGGGGGCGGCGGGCGACGCCGAGGCCGCCACGTCAGCCAAGGGGCCCGTCCCGGAGGGCGGCCAGGTAGCCGTCGTGGTTGCGCCGGGTCTCCTCCACGGTGTCGCCCCCGAACTTGCGGGCCACCTCGTCCGCCAGGACCAGGGCGGTCATGGTCTCGGCCACCACGCCCATGGCCGGCACCGCGGTGACGTCGGTGCGCTCCTTGAACGACACCGTCTCCTCCTTGGTCAGGACGTCGACGGTGCCCAGCACCGGGCGGTTCAGCGAGGCCAGGGGCTTCATGGCCACCCGGGCGATGACCGGCTCACCCGAGGACATGCCACCCTCGACGCCGCCGGCGCGGGCGCTGGTGCGCCGGTAGGCGTGGTCCTCGGCGTCCCAGATGATGGGGTCGTGGGCCGCGCTGCCCCGGCGGGAGGCCACGTCCCAGCCGTCGCCGATCTCCACGCCCTTCACGGCCTGGATGCTCATGAGGGCGGCGGCCAGGCGGGAGTCCAGCTTGCGGTCCCAGTGGACGTGGCTGCCCAGGCCGACGGGCACGCCGTGGGCCACCACCTCGACCACGCCGCCCAGGGAGTCGCCGTCGCGGGCCGCGGCCTTGATCTCCTCCACCATGGCCGCCGAGGCCTCGGGATCCAGGCAGCGGACCTCGTCGGCGTCGATGCGCTCCAGGTCGGCCAGGGTGGGGGCGGGGCCGGGGGGGGCGGCGACGGCCCCGATGCGCACCACGTGGGACAGCACGTCGATGCCCAGCGTGCCCAGCCACAGCTTGGCCAGGGTGCCGGCCACCACCCGGGCCGCGGTCTCCCGGGCCGAGGCCCGCTCCAGGACGTCGCGGGAGTCGACGAAGCCGTACTTCTGCATGCCGGCCAGATCGGCGTGGCCGGGGCGGGGCTGGGTCAGGGGCATCTGGGTGGGCCCGTCCTCGGCGGCCACCGACATCTCCCGCTGCCACTTGTCGGGGTTGCGCTCCCACTCGGTGTTGGCGATCTCCACCGCCACCGGGGAGCCCAGCGTCCGGCCGTGGCGCACGCCGCTCACCAGGGTCACGTCGTCGACCTCGAAGCGCATGCGGGGGCCCCGCCCGTAGCCCAGGCGGCGCCGGCCCAGCTCGGCCTGGAGGGCGGCCACGTCCACGGCCAGGCCGGCGGGCAGGCCCTCGACCACGACGACGAGGGCGCGGCCGTGGGACTCACCGGCGGTCAGGAAGCGCAGCACGGGGGCGAATCTAGAGGGTGGCCCGCCCGGCCCCCGAGCCCATCGGGGCGCTGCCGGCCGGTCACCCCCAGCCCAGGGCGGCCAGGAACGGCGTGGGCGTGAAGGCCCCGTCGTAGAGGTCGACGATGCGGCGGCTGCCCAGCACGGTGGCCACGCACCCGACCGCCAGCCACGGGCCGAACGGGAACTCGGCGCTGCGGCCGCCCCGGGCCACGTACAGCACCCCCCCGGCCACCACCCCGAGCAGGCAGGCGCCGATGAGGGCGAACATGACCAGCACCGGGTGGATCCACCCCAGGTACAGCCCCATCAGCAGGGCCAGCTTCACGTCCCCCAGCCCCATGCCCCGGGGGAACAGCATCCCGGGCACGAACAGGACCAGGAAGTAGCCGACGGCGCCGGCCGCGGCGTAGGCCACCCGGCCGGCGTCACCCTCGACCAACGACACCCCGGCCACCAGCACCACCGAGGCGCCGAGCACCGGGAAGGTGATCCGGTCCAGCAGCCGGTACAGCTCCAGGTCGATCACGGCCTGGGCCAGGAGGGCCGAGAACAGCAGGAGGAACGGCACCAGCGCCCAGGTCAGGCCGAAGCGGAGCCCGGCGGCCACCCACAGCCCGGCGCCGGCCAGCTCGACCAGCGGGTAGGCCAGGGCCACGGGCTCGCCGCAGGCCCGGCACCGGGCCCGCAGGCGGACGAAGGACAGCAGGGGCACGGCGTCGAGGCCGCCGATGGCCGCCTCGCAGTCGGGGCACCGCCACGGCGGGGCCAGCGACCCGCCGTCGGGCAGGCGGACGATGACCACGTTCAGGAACCAGCCCACGACCAGCCCGGCCAGCCCCAGCGCCACCAGCGCCCCGGGCGCGACGTCGGCCATGGGCCGGGACCCTACCGGCGGCCGTCCCACCCCCCGGTGGATCCCGCCAGGGGGCGCGGTCAGGGGGGCGAGGTGGCCATGACCTCGGCCTCGACCGCGTCGAGCACCGCTTCGGCCAGCAGGTCGGCGCCGGCCCGGTCCAGGTGGATGCCGTCGCCCTGGCGCAGCGAGACGCCGTCCGCGGTGGCCTGGTAGCCCTCGCCGTCGGGGCTGAGGATGGCCCGGCTGTCCAGGAACCGGACCCAGGGCCGGTCCTCGGCCTCCTGGGCGTAGATGCGGTCGAGGGTGGCCATCCGCTGGTCGAAGCCCGTGTCCCGCATGCGGGGCTGGCCCACCCACAGCACCAGCCGGCCGTCGCCCCGGAGCTGGTCCATCACCACCCCGACCCGGCGCCGGTACTCGGCCTGCCACTCCGGGCTGGAGGGCTGGTACGGCGCGCCGTCGATGTCCATGCCCTGGGAGTCGTTGGCCCCGAACATGACCACCACGGCCTCGGGCCGGGTGGGCAGCACCTCGTCGCGGAAGTAGGCCGGCCAGTCGAAGAAGTCGGGCCGGGTCAGGCCCGAGCTGACCTGGGGGTGGGTGGCCAGCTCCACCTCGGGCCGGGCGGCCACGGCCTCCTCCACCGACTGGGCCAGCTCGATGGTCATGGAGTCGCCCCCCAGCCACATCCGCAGGGGCGCCGCCGTCGTCGGCGCCCGCCTCGTGATGGCCGGTCCCTCGGCCGGCTCCGTCGGGGCCACCGCCACCTCGTCGAAGGTGGCCGAGCCGGAGCGGGGCCCGTCCGAGCAGTCGTGCACCTCCTTGTCGGCCGCGTCGCGGATCTCGGCCCGGACGTCCTTGAGGTGGGTGATGCGGCCCACCGCGCAGAACGGCGCCACCGCGGTAGCGGCCACGTCGCGCTTCCACCCCACCGGCTGGCGGGTGGCCAGCTCGAAGAGGCCATCGGCGTTGAGCACGGCGGCCAGCAGCAGGGCCACGGACCCGATCACCAGCACCCGCCCGGCGGGGATGGGCCGGGAGCCGGCCAGGTCGTGGTAGCGCAGCGAGCGGGGCTCGGACCGGTCCCGGGCCGCGTCCGGCGGGTCGACCTCCAGGTGGGGCTCGTCCCCGGGCCGGTGGCCGGTCACGACACCCGGACCTCCCACGGCGAGTCGGTGACCTCCGCCGTCAGCAACCACCCGCCCGGCACCCGGGTGGCCTCGGGCTCGGCGGTGCCGTCCGCCTCGACCCGGGGGGCCTCCTGGCCCGGCACCCACAGCACCAGCGGACCCCAGTCGCCCAGGTCGTCGGCCAGGGCGCCGGCCACCCGCAGCGTGCCCGCCCGGGGATCGGACACCAGCTCGGTCAGGCGCCCCGGGGCGGCCCGCGGGTAGGCCCGGCCCGCCACCCGCAGGAGCTCCCGGTTGGGGCCGGCGTCGATGTCGTCGGGGCAGGCCACGTCGTTGAGCTGGACCTGGGTGGCGGTGGGGCGGGTGCCGGGGACGCCGATGGCGTGGGGGTCGCCGCACCGCTGGCGCCACTGCCACTGGGCCCCGCCGGCCAGCGCCCCGTCCTGGGCCGCTGCGAATCGGTGCAGCACGTCCAGCTTCTCCTCGGTGGTCTCGAACACGCCGTGCTCCCCGATCCACAGCGCCCAGCCCCGCTCGGTGGCCGTGCCCACGGCCACGTCCATGGTCTGCTCCACGGTCAGGAGGGCGGGCCCGATCGACTCGGCGTAGTTGTGGGGGGCGAAGGCGATCTGGTCGTCGGTGGTGAAGCCAGGAGCGGGCACCGTCCCCGGGACGGGGAACAGCACGATGGGCTCCAGGAACACGATGTGGGGGAAGCCCCCGGCCTCCGCCTCGCCGGCCCGGATCGCCGTGACCAGGGCGCTCGTCAGCTCGGTGTAGCGCTGCTCGGCGACCGCGGCGTCGAAGACCATGGTGGGCTCGTTGAACAGGTCGAACCCGGCCACCGCGGGCTCGGTGGCGAAGGCCGCCGCCAACCGCCGCCAGGTGGCCACGAAGGCGTCGCGGATGCCGTCGCGGTTCTCGTAGAAGGCGGTGAAGGCGGCCCGCACCGCGGGGGCGCCCTCGCGGCTGCCGATGGGCCGGCAGGTGTCGGCCCCGTCGGTCAGGGTGGCCCACTGCGGGGCCCCGTCCCAGCCGATGGCCGGCTCGGTACCCGGCCCGCAGGCCACGTCGGGGGGCGAGGCGATGAAGCGGCCCCAGGCGTCCTGGTGCATGTCGATGACGGTGTGGATGCGCCGGGCCGCGGCGGCCGCCACCGCGTCGCGGATGCGCTGGAGGTAGGCCTGGTCGAGCTGGCCCCGCACCGGCTCCAGGGCCGACCACGACACCAGCAGGCGGACCACCGAGAACCCGTGGGCCGCCATCTGGTCCCAGTCGGCGTCGGTGGCCGGCAGCACCGGGGGCAGCGTGGGGTCGGCCTGGTGGTAGTCGCCCAGCACGTTCAGGTTGGCCCCCCGCAGCAGCACCTCCCGGCCCTGCCCGTCGGCGATGTGGGCCCGGCCGCCGGCCCGGGCCACGTGCAGGCGCTCCAACGCGGGCAGGGCCTCGGCCACCGGGCCGGGTCCCTCGGTGGTGCTCGGGCCCTCGTCGCGGCCCGGCTCCCGCTCGGCGGCGTCCCCGTCGCCCCCCGAGCAGGACGTGACGGCCAGCGCGGCCCCCAGGATCAGGGCCAGGGCCCGCTGTCGCGTCCGGTGTCGCCCCACGGTCGCCAACCTAGAACTGGAAGTAGATGAACGGCGGGACGCCCTCGGGACCGAGGGCGTCGACGAACAGGAGGCCCACGGCCAGGGCCACGGCCTGGACGGCGGGGGCCGAGCGGGAGAACACGGCCTGGGCCCGGTCCACCCACCCGGTGGGCACGAACTGGGAGCCGATGGACACGGCGATCACCAGCAGCACCATGGGGGTGACGGCCTCGCCCAGGCCGGGGGCGGCCACCAGGCGCCACAGGATGGTGCCGGCCACCCCCAGCGACTCGGCCCGGAAGAAGATCCAGGCCAGGCACACCACGTGGAAGGTGGCCAGCCACCGGAGCACCGGCGACCACGGCCCCGGCACCTTCCCGGCCGCGGCCCAGCCGTCGAGGACGCGGCGCTCCACGGCCAGGGCCAGGCCGTGGATGGCCCCCCAGATCAGGAACGTCCACGCCGCGCCGTGCCAGAACCCGCCGATGAGCATGGTCAGGAACAGGGTGGCGAAGGCCCACTGCCGGCTCCCCTGGTTCCCGCCCAGGGGGATGTAGAGGTAGTCCCGCAACCAGAACGACAGCGTCATGTGCCAGCGCCGCCAGAAGCTCTGCATCGACGTGGCCGTGTAGGGGGCGTCGAAGTTCTGGGGGAAGCGCAGCCCCAGCAGCAGGGCGCAGCCGATGGCGATGTCGGTGTAGCCGCTGAAGTCGGCGTAGATCTGGATGGCGTAGGCGTAGACGGCGACCAGGATCTCCAGCGACCGGTGGGCCTCGGGCACGGCGAAGACGTCGTCCACGATGGCCGCGGACAGGAAGCTGGAGATCACCACCTTCTTGAACAGGCCGGCCATGATCAGCCGGAAGGCCAGGGCGGCGTTGACCCGGCGGGGATCGGCGTGCTCGGTCAGCTGGGGCAGCAGCTCCCGGGCCCGGACGATGGGGCCGGCCACCAGGTGGGGGAAGAACGACAGGTAGACGGCGAAGTCGAGCAGGGGCGAGGGCTCGGCGTGGCCCCGGTAGATGTCGATGACGTAGCTGAGGGCCTGGAAGGTGAAGAACGAGATGGCCACCGGCAGGACGATCCCCAGCGGCACCCACCCGGTGTCGATGCCCACCAGCTCCAGCGCCCCGCCCACCGACTCGACGAAGAAGTCGGTGTACTTGTAGTAGCCGAGGGCGGCCAGGTTGGCCACCACCGCCCCGGCCAGCAGGGCGCGACGGCGGCCGGGGTGGGCCTGGCGGGCGATGGCCACGCCGAAGGCCTGGTTGACCAGGATCGAGGCAGCCAGCAGCAGGCAGTAGACGGGTTCGAAGGCGGCGTAGAAGACGAAGCTGGCGCCGAGCAGGAACAGCCGCCAGGCCAGCGGGTGGGGCCGCAGCAGCCAGTTGAGGACGAAGACCACCGAGAAGAAGACGGCGAACTCGAAGGTGGGGAACAGCACGCCGTGCTCCACGGACGGGACGGCGACCGCCGCCGGTTGGGCGCGCACCCCACCGGCGCCGGCCGCGAGGGGGACCTGGCCCGCTCAGTCTGCACGCACCACGGGCGTGGATCGGGGACCGCCCCCGACGGCGGCCCGCCACCGCCCCCGGGGGCGCATCGGCACGGTCGGGCGGCGCCAGGCGTTAGCGTCCGCCCGTCCCACCGCCCACCCGAGGAGAGCCCGTGGCGATCAGAGACAAGATCCGTGACAAGGCCCAGCCCCAGCTGCAGCCCGGCGAGCAGGTCCAGGCCGTGTTCCCGGGCCAGACCCAGAGCCAGTGGCTCATCCTGGCCGGCTACATCTTCTTCTTCATCCTCAACAGCTACCGCTGCGTGGTGGTCACCGACCGCCGCATCGTGGTCTTCGACTCGGGCAAGTTCGCCCAGGCCAACCCGAGCAAGATCCTCTACGAGGCGCCCCGCACCACCCGCCTGGGCCCACCCGGCGGCCTGTGGCACAAGGTCAGCTTCCCGAGCGAGGACCTCCGGGTCCACAAGCGCTTCCACAAGGACATCGAGCAGGCCGACGCCCAAGCCGGCGCCGCCGCCGCCTGACCCCCCCCGCTCCGAGACCCGGTCGAGGCCCCGCCACCGGCGGGGCCTCGACCTGTCAGCCCTCGGACGCGGTGGGCAGGCTGTAGTCGGCGAAGCGGGCGCGGAGGTCCTTCTTGGAGAACTTGCCGACAGAGGTCTTGGGGATCTCGTCCACGAAGACCACGTCGTCGGGCAGCCACCACTTGGCCACCCGGCCGTCCAGGAACTCCAGCACCTCGCCCTTGGTCAGCTCCTCGCCCTCGGCCACCACCACGCAGGCCAGGGGGCGCTCCTGCCACTTGGGGTGGCGCACGCCGATCACCGCCGCCTCGGCCACCCGGGGGTGGCCCATGATCTCGTTCTCCAGCTCCACGGTGGAGATCCACTCCCCGCCCGACTTCACCACGTCCTTGGTCCGGTCCACGATGCGCATGTAGCCGTGGTCGTCCACGGTGGCCACGTCGCCGGTCTTCAGCCACCCGTCGGGGGTGAAGCTCTCGGGTGACCGGTCGTCGTGGTAGTACTCCCGGGCGATCCACGGGCCCCGGGCCTGGATCTCGCCCTGGGCCTGCCCGTCGGCGGCCACCGGCTCCAGGGTGTCGGGGTCGACGATGCGGAGGTCGACGCCGCACAACGGCACTCCGATGGTGGCCCGCAGGTCGGCCAGCTCGTCCTCGGTGCGCCCCTCGGCCAGGGTGGCCTTGATGTGGCCGGCCGAGGCCACCGGGCTGGTCTCGGTCATGCCCCAGGCCTGGTAGATGGGCAGGCCGACCTGCTCCCGGTAGGCCTCGGACAGGGCCCGGGGCACGGCCGAGCCGCCGCAGGGGATGGCCCGCAGGGCCGAGAGGTCGCGGCCCTTCAGCTCGGGCAGCACCCCCATCCAGATGGTGGGCACGCCGGCGGCCACCGTGACCCGCTCGCTCTCGATCAGCTCCGCCAGGGGCTCGGCCGCCATGTTGGGCCCGGGCATGACCAGGTTGGCCCCCACCGCCACCGCGGCGTGGGCCAGGCCCCAGGCGTTGGCGTGGAACATGGGCACCACCGGCAGGATGGTGTCGGCCTCCGAGGCCCCCAGGGCGTCGACGGCCATGGTGCCCAGGGTGTGCAGGTAGGTGGAGCGGTGGCTGTAGACCACGCCCTTCGGGTTGCCCGTGGTGCCGGACGTGTAGCACATGCTGGCGGCCTGGTTCTCGTCCTCCACGTGCCACTCGGCGGGGTCGGCCCCGGCCAGCAGGTCCTCGTAGCGGTGGACCTCCTTGCCGGCCGGGGCGTCGGGCACCTCGCCGGCGCCGTCGTCCATGACCACCACGTGGCGCACCGTCTCGAACGTGTCCAGCAGGGGCCACAGCAGGGCGGCCAGGGTCCGGTCCACGAAGACGACCTCGTCCTCGGCGTGGTTGGCGATGTAGGTCAGCTGCTCGGGGAACAGGCGGATGTTGAGGGTGTGGAGGACCCGGCCGCTGCACGGGGCGGCGAAGTACAGCTCCAGGTGATCGGCGGTGTTCCAGCCGAAGGTGGCCACCCGCCCCTCGGCGCCGATGCCCAGGGCGGCCAGGGCCCCGCCGGCCCGGCGGGTGCGCGCCGCCCACTCGCCGTAGGTCCGGGTCTGCTTGCCGGTGGCCGTGGCCGTGACCACCCGCTTGTCGCGGAACAGGCGCTCGGCCCGGTCGAAGAAGTGCACCAGGGTCAGCGGGTGGTCCTGCATCAAGCCCTGCATCGGGGTCCTCCGGGCGGCGGCGGGCGGGGCCCAGACCGTACCGGGACGTAGCCTCCGGTGCCGTGGGTCGCCTGGTCGCCGTGGTCGCCGAGGGGAGCCCCGGCTTCGTCACCGCCCTGCGGCGGGTGTGGGAGGACGGCGACGCCGTGCTGCCCCTCGATCCCCGGCTGCCCGGCCCGGCCCGGGACCGGCTGCTGGCCGCCCTCCGCCCGGCGGCGCTCCTCGACCCCGACCCCGGCGGCCGGGACGGCGAGGAGGTGGCGCTCGACGCCGGCGCCCCCCCGGTCGAGGCCGGCGATGCCCTGGTGGTGCCGACCAGCGGGACGACCGGGCAGCCCAAGGGCGTGGTGCTGACCCACGACGCGGTGGTGGCCCACGCTCGGGCCGTGCACGCCCGCCTGGAGGTCACCGGCGCCGATCGGTGGCTGGCCTGCCTGCCCCTGGCCCACGTGGGGGGCCTGGGGGTGGTCACCCGGGCCCTGGTCGACGGCGTGGGGCTGGACCTGCTGCCCCGGTTCGAGGAGGCCGCGGTGGCCGCGGCCCGGGACCGGGGCGCCACCCTCACCTCCCTGGTGCCCACCGCCCTGGACCGGGTGGGGGCCGAGGGCTGGCGCTGGGTGGTGCTGGGGGGCGCGGCCGACACCGCGGCCGCCCGGCCGGCCAACGTGGTGCGGACCTGGGGCCTGACCGAGACCGGGGGCGGCATCGCCTACGACGGCGCCCCCCTGGCCGGGGTGGAGGTGGCCGCGGTGGGCGGGGAGCTGTGGGTCCGCTCCCCCACCCTGCTCCGGGGCTACCGCCGGCCCGACGGCACGGTGGAGGACCCCCGCCGGGACCGGCCCGGCGGCGGGCCCGGGTGGCTGCCCACCGGGGACGCCGGCGAGGTCCGGGACGACGGCACCGTGGTGGTGTGGGGCCGGCAGGGCGACATGATCGTGACCGGCGGCGAGAACGTGTGGCCCGAGGCCGTGGAGGCCGTCCTGCGCCGCGTCCCCGGGGTGGCCGAGGTGGCCGTGGCCGGGCGGCCCGACCCGGGGTGGGGCCAGCGGGTCGAGGCCTGGGTGGTCCCGTCGGATCCGGCGTCGGCCCCGACCCTGGACGCGCTCCGCGCCGCCGTGGCCGCCGAGCTGGCCCCCTGGGCGGCCCCCCGGGCCCTCCACCTGGTGGCCGCCCTACCCCGCACCGCCCTGGGCAAGGTCCGCCGCTCGGAGCTCTCGGGCTGACCCCCGCCCTCCACCTCTGGACGGTGTCCCCCCCCCGGTGGTGGACGTTCGCCGACGTCGGGGCGGTCAGCGGCCCTGGGCGATGTACTCGTGCAGGGTGCGGGTCTCGACCTCGAGGTCCCGGATGCGGTCCTTGACCACGTCGCCGATGCTGACGATGCCCCGCAGGGTGCCGTCGACCACCACCGGCACGTGGCGCATGCGTCGCTCGGTCATGGACTGCGACAGCTCGTCGACGGTGGTGCCCATCTCGCAGGTGACGACCTCGCGGCTCATGATCGTCGCCACCTCCCGGCCCAGCAGGGTGTCGCCGTGGCCGGCCAGGGCGCAGACCACGTCCCGCTCGGACACGATGCCGGCCACGTGGGCGCCGTCGTCGCTCACCACCAGCGCTCCGATGCGGTGCCGGGCCAACGTGTCCACCACCTCCCGCACGGTGGCGGTGGGGGGGACGGTGACCACGGCGTCGCCCTTGCTCCTCAGCAGGCCTTCCACGTTCACGGCGGCTCCTCCCGGTCGACGTCAACATGGTGGCACAGGCGGAGGGCTCGGGTGTGGCGCCGGTCACCTCGCACGGGGCCCGGGGCCCGCTCCTACCCTGGCCCCATGAACCGCCTCGGGGACCAGCCCAGCCCGTACCTGCGTCAGCACGCCGACAACCCGGTCGACTGGTACCCGTGGGGCGAGGAGGCCTTCGCCGCCGCCCGCCAGCGCGACGTGCCCGTCCTGCTGTCGGTGGGCTACTCGGCCTGCCACTGGTGCCACGTGATGGCGCACGAGTCCTTCGAGGACGACGACGTGGCCGCCGTGATCAACGACCTGTTCGTGAACGTGAAGGTGGACCGGGAGGAGCGCCCCGACGTCGACGCCGTGTACATGGAGGCCACCCAGGCCATGACCGGCTCCGGGGGCTGGCCCATGACCGTGTTCATGACCCCGGAGGGCGAGCCGTTCTTCTGCGGCACCTACTTCCCCCGCCAGCGGCAGCGGGGCATGCCCGGCTTCCTCGACGTGTGCCGCGCCATCGACGACGCCTGGCGGAACCGCCGGGACGACCTGGCCGAGCAGGCCACCCGCCTCAGCGACCACCTGCGCCAGACCGTGGGCGCCGCCCCCGGCTCCCGGGCCGTGCCCGGGGCCGAGGCCGTCGACACCGCGGTGGCCGGCCTGCTGGAGGCCCACGACGACGAGGCCGGCGGCTTCGGCCGGGCCCCCAAGTTCCCCCAGCCGACCACCGTCGACCTGCTGCTGCGCCACGCCGCCCGCCCCGACGCCCCGCAGCGGGCCGAGGCCCTCCGGGCCGCCACCACCACCCTCGACGCCATGGCCGCCGGCGGCCTCTACGACCACGTCGGCGGGGGCTTCGCCCGCTACTCGGTCGACGACCGCTGGCTGGTCCCCCACTTCGAGAAGATGCTCTACGACCAGGCCCTGCTGGTCCGGGCCTACCTGCACGCCTGGCAGCTCACCGGCGCCGCCCGCCACCGCCAGGTGCTGGACGAGACCGTGACCTACGTGCTGCGCGACCTGCGCCACCCGGGCGGCGGCTTCTTCTCGGCCGAGGACGCCGACAGCGAGGGCGAGGAGGGCCGGTTCTCGACCTGGACCCCGGCGGAGATCCGGGCCGCCCTGGGCCCGGACGAGGCCGCCGCGGCCATGGAGTGGTACGGCGTGACCGAGGAGGGCAACTTCGAGGGCCGCAACATCCTCAACCGCCTCCACGCCCCGGGGCGCATCGAGCGGCCGCCGCTCATCGAGGACTGCCGGCTCCGGCTCTTCGACGCCCGCAACGAGCGGGTCCGCCCCGGCCTCGACGACAAGGTCCTCACCGAGTGGAACGGCCTCATGCTGGCCTCGCTGGCCGAGGCGGCGGCCGCCACCGGGAACCGGGCCTGGCTGGAGGCCGCGGTGGAGACCGGTGAGATGCTCTGCCTCCGGCTCCGCACCCCCGAGGGCCGCTGGCTGCGCACCTGGCAGGGCGACCCCACCGACCCCGACGACCCGGGCCGGGCCCACCAGCCCGCCTTCGCCGCCGACCACGCCGCCCTGGTCGACGGGTTCACCCGCCTGGCCGAGGCCACCGGCGAGGCCCGCTGGATCGCGGTGGCCCGGGCCACCGCCGAGGCCCTCCGGGCCCTGTTCCGGGACGAGGCCGGCTCCGGCTTCTTCACCACCGGCTCCGACGGCGAGGCCCTGGTGGCCCGGCCCAAGGACCTCCAGGACGGTGCCACCCCCAGCGCCAACAGCAACGCGGCCTGGGCCCTGCTCCGGCTGGCCGCCCTCACCGGCGACGAGCGCGACCAGGAGGCCGCCGAGGAGGTGCTGGCCCTGCTGGGCCCGTTCGTGGAGCGGGCCCCGACCGCCTTCGCCCACCTGGCCGCGGCCCTCGACCTCCACACCCGGGGGGCCACCGAGGTGGTGGTGCCGGGCCCGGCCACCGAGCTGGTGGCCGAGGTCCACCGCCGCTGGCTGCCCACGGGCGTGGTGGCCTGGGGCGAGACCTACGACTCCCCGCTGTGGGAGGGCCGGCAGCCGGGGCGGGCCTACGTGTGCCGCCGGTTCGCCTGCCAGGCGCCGGTGGAGGACCCCACGGCCCTGGCCGCCCAGCTCGACGCGGTGACGGCCTGACCCGTCCCCGGGCGCGACCCGGCCCGGCCACCGGGGGGGAGGGTGGCCGGGCCGGGTCAGCGGCACCGCCCCTCGGGGGAGGGTGGGGCGGCGGCGCGATCTGGGGCTAGCGCAGGCCGAGCTTGGACGAGCAGGAGGGCCAGGCGCCCCAGCCCTGCCCGGCCCGGACCCGCTCGGCCACGGCGATCTGGGCCTCGCGGCTGCTCTGGTGGGGCATCCCCGAGCCGCCGTAGGCCCGCCAGGTGGACGGGCTGAACTGGAGGCCGCCGTAGTAGCCGTTGCCGGTGGCCGCGCCCCAGTTGCCGCCCGACTCGCAGCGGGCCAGGGCGTCCCAGGAGCCGCCGCCGGAACGGGGGGCCGGGGCCTCCTCGGCCCGGGCCCGCTCGGCCTGGGCCGCGGCTTCGGCCTGCTGGCGGGCCGACTCGGCCCGGGCCTGCTCCAGGGTGGCGAAGTACACGAAGACGCGGGCGTCGGCCTCGCGCCGCTCGTTGTCGGCCAGGGCGGCCGCCAACCGTTCCCGCGCCTCCTGGCCGTCGGCCGCGTGGGCCAGGGTGGGATCGACGGCCGGGTACTCGGTCGGCACCTGGACGGCGGCGATCACCTCGGCGGTCAGGGGGGACGGCTCGGAACCGGCCAGGCCGTCGGCTGCCGCGGGGCCGAAGGCGGTCACCACCGCGGTGGTGACGACGGCGGCACCGAGGGCGGCGGCCCGGATCCGGTGGGATCGGCGGGCAGCCCTCGGTGCGCAGGGACTCGGAGGGCGCTCGGGCGAGCGCCCCTTCTCGGGTCGGGCCATGGAGGGGACTCCTGGGGTCGGGATCACGGTCGCCCGTCCCCCTGGGTCCTACGTGAAGAGGATCACGAGAGGGCGAGCAGAGGACGAGTCTGCTCACTCCGTCGGCATTTCGTAACATCACCGCAACGTGACATCGGCCACGGACCTAGGAAATGCCTGGTCAGCGCGTCCCTGCCCGTCACCCACTCGCAATATTTTCGACCCCGAGAGGGCCTGTCCGGCCCCCGCGACCCCCCTCAGGCGCGGCCCCAGCGGCCCCGCCGCGCCACCTCGGCCAGGGGGGGCCGGGGGCGCCGGGCGCTGCGCCCCGGGCGCTCCTCGTGACCGGCCGCGGCCGGGTGTCCCAGGGCCACGGTGCCCACCGCCCGCCACCCTGGCGGCACGCCGTGGGCGGCCAGCACCGCCGCCTCGTGGGCGAACAGCCCGAACAGGCACCCCCCCAGGCCGGCGTCGACCAGGCCCAGCAGCAGGGTCTGGGCCGCGGCGCCCCCGTCCACCCACCAGTAGGGCACGGGCCACGCCTCGATCCCGGCCCCCAGGCCGGTGGCCGCCTTGTCGGGCTCGGCGTAGCGGGCCGGGTAGGCGCCGGGGTCGACCAGCACCACCACCAGCACCGGGGCCTCCAGCAGGCCGGGCCAGGCGAAGCGGTCCCGCCGGTCGGCCGGCAGGGTCAGGTCCCAGTACCGGGCCACCGCCCCCGGGGTGTCGAGGACCAGGAACCGGACCGGTTGGGTGTTGCCGGCCGAGGGGGCCCGGCGGGCCCCGTCCAGGACCCCGTCGACCAGGGCCGGATCGACGGGTCGGGGCCCGAAGGCCCGCACCATGCGCCGCCGGCGGACGGCGTCGGAGAGCTCCACGTCGGGGCGCCGCCGGGCAGCCGGCGGCAGGCGCCTAGAGCAGCTTGACCAGGTCGTCGGCCAGGGCCCACCCGAAGGCGACGAGGGAGTCGCCCCGCTCCTCGTCGATGTCGTCGAAGAGGGCCACCACGTCGGCCGGGATGGTCTCGGGCTTGACGCTGTCGTGGTCGAGGACCAGGGCCGGCACCTCGCTGCCGGTGGCCTTGAAGGCCCGCTCGTCGTAGGCCCCGGTGGGGACGCCGAAGCGCTTGGCCAGCCGCCGGCCCCAGGCCCGCTCCTCGCCGGTGGCCACGTAGTCGGGGCGGGGGACGATGTCGTGCAGGGCCTTGAAGGCGTCGAAGCCCGAGGCCGTGGCCATCCGGGTGCCGACCAGGACGTCCTCGTCGGGGAAGGCCAGGACGGCCCGCCGGAGCTGGTCGGTGATCATCTGGCGCAGCACGGTGTCGCGCTTGGAGGTGCGCTTGACCGAGGCCAAGCCCACCAGCACGCTGGGCGTGCCGCCGATGCGTTCGAGCGTGCAGAACGAGAAGCCCTTGATGCGGCCCCCGTCCCGGGCCAGGGTGACGAGCACCCACTCCTCGGCCTGCTTCGACAGCAACCCGGCCTCGTAGGCCCGGGGGCCACCGGCGCACAGGTCGGCCATCTCGGCCAGCTCGGCGTCGGAGAGAGCGGTGCAGTCCTTGGTCTCGACCTCGATGGCCATGTCGCTGTTCGACCCCCAGGGGCGCGTGCAGTGGGCCTCTCAAGTCCAGTCGCCCGGGCCGCCCAGCGCAAACCGAGGCCGGCGGGGCCTCAGCCGGTGAAGCGGGCCGGGGCCCGGACGGCGTCGGCCGGGGGCGCCGGCGGCGGGCCGGGCGGGGGCGCCGCGACCTCCGCCGTGCACCCCCCGGCGATGCCGGTGGGGCTGACGCAGACGGCCTGGTCGGCGAGGCCCCCGGTGGGCACCGTGACCTCCAGCCGGCCGGTGACCTCGTCCCAGCTCGACCGCCAGGTGCCGTCGGCCGCGCTGGTCTCGACCACGAACCCGCCGGGGTACAGCGACGGGGGGACGACGATCTCGGTGGGGCCGGTGGCGCCGGCCCGGACCCGGTAGGTGACGTGCAGGGAGCGGGCCGCCCCGTCCCATCGCGACGCCGTGGGGGCGCCGGCGATGGCCCGGGGCCAGGCCTGGACGATGCGGGCCCAGGCCGGGTCCAGCTGGCCGCTGTCGTCCAGGACGCAGTAGCCGGCCCCGGCGCACCAGCTGAACACGGTCCACCCCGAGCCGATGCGCTCCATCACGGCCAGGCTGCGGTCGATGAACGTCCCCGCGCCCCCGATGGCCGGGTCGGGCAGGCCCCACTCCCCCACCAGGGTGGGCACGCCGTAGGTGTCGGGGTAGTGGCCGATGACCCCCTCCCAGGTGGCGTGGAAGCCCGACGCCGGGTCGAAGGGCTCGCCCGACTCCAGGCCCAGGTCGTAGAAGTGCGGGAAGTAGGCCAGCTTGGGGTCGTCGATGCGGCCCAGGGCGGTGCGCACGCCCAGGGTGGCCAGGTTGGGCGGGTGGACGAACACCCAGCTCTCGGTGTCCACGGTGCGGATGGCGTCGGCCAGGCGCTGGTACATGGCAGTGAGCTGGGTGGGCTCGACCCGGGCGGCGGCCGAGATCAGGTCCTCGCCGGGGCGGATCTTGCCGAAGGGCTCGTTCAGCAGGTCGTAGCCCAGCAGGGCCGGGTGGCCCACCACCCGCTCGACCACGTGGAGGAGCGACTCGATCTGCTCCTGGCGGAGGTCCGCGTCCTCGTAGAGGTGTTCCCAGGCCGCCTGCACCGCCGGTTGCAGGGTGGCGATGAACCACGGGTCGCCCGGGTTGGCGGTGAAGGGCTGGCCGTCGTCGCGGGTGGCCCACTCGGGCACCCCGTTGCCGCCGAAGGCGGGGCCGAAGACGTCCTGGTGGTTGTCGAGCACGACGGAGATGCCCCGCTCGCCGGCCACGTCCAGGGCGGCCACCACCTGGTCCAGGTAGGCCTCGTCCCACCCGTCGTCGGTGGGCTCCAGCTTGTGCCATTGCCACGACAGGCGCAGCAGGTCGAAGCCGCTGTCGGCCGCGGTGTCCATCAGCGCGGGGGTCACCTCGGCCACCAGGGCCGTCATCTCCTTGCCGCTGTTGAACCCCCGGAACTGGAGGGCCCGGCCCTGGGCGTCGGCCATGTAGACCCGCCCGTCGGTCCCGGTCACCGTCCCGTCCGGCACCGTGGCCAGCGGCGGGTCCACCACTGCCCCGGCCGGCGAGGCCCCGGGCCCGGCCGGCACCACCGTCGCCAGCACGGCCACCGCCACCGCCGCCAGCGCGGCCCGCCCCCTCGCCCTCCTCCGCACCGTCACAGCCGGGACCCTAGGCCACGGTCACAGGGTCTGGACGTGGACGTTCGGAAAGGCGGCGGACAGGCGGAGCAGGTCGGACTCGTCCCCGGTGAGGACCACGCCCCCGCCCTCCGAAGCCGTCGCCACCACGTGTGCGTCGACCATGTCCTCGGACCCGGCGCCGGCCGCAGCCAGGACGCCTCCCACCAGCCGGGCCAGGCCCCGGTCGGTATCCCGCACCACCAGGCCCGTCTCTCGAGACAGGCAGGCATCGACCACGGCGTCGTGGCCCCGGCCGCGGTACAGCTCGGCCAGCACCACCGCGGGCACCACCACGTCGCGCCGGAGTCGGTGCGCGGCCCGGAGGGCGCCTCGCACCTCCTCGGCCCGGGGGCCGTCACCCCGGGCCAGGCTGGACAGGGCCTCGGCGTCGAGCACGACCTTCATGGATGGCGACGTGGTCACGAGAGCAGCCCCTCGTAGCGCTGGATGACCTCCTCGGGGACGGGCCCGTGCTCCTCATCGAGACGGTCGAGCCACTCGCCCAGCAGCCGCTGGCGCCGGCGGCGGTTCAGCTCCACCTTGATGGCCTCGTTGACCTGGGCCGACACCGGCTCGTCGTCGAGCTCCATCTCGTCCACCAGGTCGGCGTCGAGCGACACCGAGATCTTGCGCTTGGCCAGGGTCACACCGAAAGCGTACTCAGGTGGCATCACCCTGACCAGGGTCACACCTTGGGCGGGTGAGTCAGGCGGGGGCCAGGGCTCGGGCGCTGACCAGGCAGTCGGCGCCGAAGATGGCCCGGAGCTCGGAGAGCAGGTTGGAGCCCTGCTCCACCGACCAGCCGTCGGGCAGGCGCACCACCTGCTCCCCCACGTGCAGGTAGACGATCGACTCGCCCGGGAAGCGGACCAACACGTCCTTGAGGTCCTTCACCCGCTGGTCGGAGAGCTGGTGGGGCGGCACCCGGAGGCGCAGCGGCGGCGTCTCGGACAGGTCCTCGCACGGTGTGACGTCCATGGCGATCAGCTTGGGCTGGTCGTCCCGGGTGTCGAGCCGGGCGGTCAGGGTGACGACCAGGTCGTCGGCCAGGACGTGGCCGATGGTCTCGAAGGTCCGGGGGAAGACGGTGACCTCCAGGGCCGCCTCCAGGTCCTCCAGCACGAAGACGGCCATGCGGGCGTTGGCCCGGGTGAACTTGTGCTGGAGGTTGGTGATGACGCCGCCCACCTTGACCGAGCGCTCCTTGTCGCGCCCCTTGCCGTTCCCGTTGGCCGGGGCCGGCGTGGGTGCCGTCGCGGTGCCGGCGTCGGTGGCCTCGGCCTGCTCGATGAGCTCCCGGAGCGAGCAGTCGGTGCGGCGACGCAAGGCGTCCTCCAGGCCCATGATCGGGTGGTCGGAGACGTAGAGGCCCAGCATCTCCTTCTCGTGCTTGAGCTTCTCGGTCTTCTCGAACTCGACCTCGATGCCGGGGATCTCGGGCCGGTCGTCGAAGGAGGTGCTCCCGCTGGGCCCGTCGTCGAAGAGGGACATGACGCCCTGGTCCTCCTGGCGCCGCCGGGCCAGGGTCATGTCGATGATGACCTCGAAGACCTGGAGCAGGCCCTTGCGGGGGTGGCCCAGGGAGTCGAAGCCCCCGGCCTTGATGAGCGACTCCATGGTCCGCTTGTTCAGGAACAGCAGGGGCACCCGGTCGCAGAAGTCGTAGAAGTCGGTGAAGGGACCGTTGGCCTCCCGCTCGGCCACCATCTGGTCGACCAGGCCGGAGCCCAGGTTGCGCACGGCGGAGAGGCCGAACGGGATGACCTCGGTGCCGTCCTCCAACCGGGTGGGCACGAAGTCCGAGTGCGACCGGTTGACATCCGCCACCAGCACCTTGATGCCGGAGATGCGGCACTCGTTGAGGTAGACCGCCGCCTTCTCCAGCTTGGTCTTGACGCTGGTCAGCAGGGCGGCCAGGTACTCGATGCGGTAGTTGGCCTTCAGGTAGGCGGTCTGGTACGCCACGAACCCGTAGCCGAACGAGTGCGACTTGTTGAAGGCGTAGTCGGCGAAGTTCTCGATGGTGTCGAAGAGCTGGGTGCCCAACTTGTGGCCGTAGCCGGTGGCCTCGCAGCCCTCGACGAACTTGGACCGCTCCTTGGCCATGATGTCGCGGTTCTTCTTGCCGCAGGCCTTGCGGAGGTTGTCGGCGTCGGCCAGCGAGTAGCCGGCGAACTGCTGGGACACCCGCATGACCGACTCCTGGTAGATCATCAGGCCGTAGGTCTCGGTCAGGATCTCCTCGGCGTCGGGGTGGAAGTACTCGACCGGCTTGCGCCCGTTCTTCCGCTCGGCGTAGTCGATGTGCATGTCGACGCCCATCGGGCCCGGCCGGTAGAGGGCCACCAGGGCGGCCACGTCCTCGAACGTGGTCGGGGCCAGCAGCCGGAGGAGCTGGCGCAGCCCGCCGCCCTCCATCTGGAACACGCCGATGGAGTCGCCCCGCCGCAGCATGGCGAAGGTGGCCTCGTCGTCCAGGGGCGGGGCGTCGATGTCGACCTCGTCGCCCCGGAACTCCTTGATGAGGGCCAGCGCGTCGGTGATGACGTCCAGGTTGCGCAGGCCCAGGAAGTCCATCTTGAGCAGGCCCAGCTCCTCGACGCCGCCCATCTCGTACTGGGTGACGACGGGGGCGTCCTCGATGGTCCCGCCGGCCAGCGGCTTGCGCTGGATGGGCAGGTACTCGGTGAGGGGCTGGTCGGTGATGACCACGGCGGCGGCGTGGATGCCGTCCTGGCGGCGCAGGCCCTCCAGGCTCTTGGCCACGTCCACCACCCGCTTCACGTCGGGGTCCGCCGCGTACATGTTCCGCAGGTCGGTGGCCCGCTGGTAGCCGTCGAGGAACTTCGGGTGCTGCTCCAGGCAGGCGTAGAGGGGCGTGTCGCGCCCCATGACCAGAGGGGGCATGGCCTTGGCCACCTTGTCGCCCACCAGGTAGGGCAGGCCCAGCACCCGGGCCGCGTCGCGCACCGCGGCCCGGGCCTTGATGGTGGAGAAGGTCACGATCTGGGCCACGTGGTCGCGGCCGTAGCGCTCGGCGGCGTAGCGGATCATCTCGTCCCGGTAGCGGGAGTCGAAGTCCATGTCGATGTCGGGCATCGACACGCGGCTGGGGTTGAGGAAGCGCTCGAAGATGAGGTCGTAGCGGATCGGGTCGAGGTCGGTGATCCGCAGGCTGTAGGCGACGGCACACCCGGCCGCCGATCCACGGCCCGGCCCGACGCGGATGCCCCGCGAGCGGGCGTAGCTGATGAGGTCCCAGACGATCAGGAAGTACGAGCTGAACCCCATCTGGGCGATGACGTCGAGCTCGTACTGGATCCGGGCCTTCACCTGTTCGGACGGGTCGTCACCCCAGCGCTCGCGCACGCCGGCCCACGTCACGTGCTCGAGGTAGGCGGTGTCGTCGGCGAAGCCCTCCGGCAGCGGGAAGTTGGGCAGCAGGGCGTCGCCGAACTCGATCGTCACGTCGGCGCGTTCGGCGATCCACAACGTGTTGTCGCACGCCTCGGGGTGGTCGCGGAAGAGGTACCGCATCTCGTCCGAGGTCTTCAGGTAGTGCTCGTGGCCCTCGAACTTGAACCGCTTCGGGTCCGACAGCATGGCGCCGGTCTGGACGCACAGCAGTGCGTCGTGGGCCTCGTGGTCCTCGCGGTGGGTGTAGTGCGAGTCGTTCGTGGCGAGCAGCGGCGCCCGCAGGCGCTTGGCCAGCTCGATCAGCTTCGGGTTGGTCTCGCGCTGGGCCGGCAGGCCGTGGTCCTGGAGCTCGACGAACAGGTTGTCGCGGCCGAAGATCTCCTGCAGCCGGCCGGCCTTCTCCAGCGCGGCGCGCTCGTCGCCCTGCAGCAGCGACTGCAGCACGTGGCCGCCGAGGCAGCCGGTGGTGGCGATGAGGCCGTCACTGTGCTGCGCGAGGAGCTCCCAGTCGAGGCGCGGCTTGTAGTAGTAGCCCTCGAGGAACGCCTTGCTGGAGAGGTGGATCAGGTTGCGGTAGCCGCGGTCGCTCTCCGCCAGCAGGGTCAGGTGGTAGTAGAGCTTCTTGCCGCCCTCGGTGTCACCGCCCGAGTCGTCGACCCGGCCCCGGCGCGTCGGGCGCTCGCTGCGGTGGTCGTGGGCCATGTAGGCCTCGGTGCCGATGACGGGCTTGACGCCCTGCTTGCGGCACTCCTTGTAGAACTCCAGCGTCCCGTACATGTTGCCGTGATCGGTGATCCCGATCGCCGGCTGCCCGTCCGCCACCGCCTTGGCCACCAGCTCGTCGAGCCGGGCCGCACCGTCCAACATCGAGAACTCGGT
>DASQKY010000041.1 GCA_035630295.1 Acidimicrobiales bacterium
CTTCACGATGTTCGGCTCGGCGTTCATGCTCGTCGGCATGCTGGCGACGGTCTTCCTCGCCCGCGATCACGGCGTCGGCCGGATCACCTTCGACCTCGTGGAGCTGGCCGAGGCCCAGTCCGTCACCGGCGACACGGCGCGCTGGCTCTTCCTGGGCTTCGCCGTCGCCTTCGCCGTCAAGGTGCCGCTGTTCCCCGTGCACACGTGGCTGCCCGATGCCCACACCGAGGCGCCGACCGCCGGCTCGGTGATCCTGGCCGGCGTGCTGCTCAAGCTCGGCACGTACGGACTGCTGCGCTTCGGGCTCTACCTGTTCCCCGAGGCGTCGGCCTGGTTCGCCCCGGCCATGGTCACCCTGGGCACCGTCGGGGTCATCTACGGCGCCGTGGTGGCCACCATGCAGAAGGACCTGAAGCGGCTGGTGGCCTACTCGTCGGTGGCCCACCTTGGCTTCATCGTCCTGGGCACCTTCTCGCTCACCACCCAGGGCCTGGAGGGCTCGGTGCTGCAGATGGTCAACCACGGCATCTCCACCGGCGCCCTGTTCCTGCTGGTGGGGATGATCTCGGACCGCCGCCACACCCGCGAGATCGCGGCGCTGAAGGGCCTGCAGAAGGTGGCGCCGGTCTTCGCCGGGGTGTTCACGGTGGTGATGATGTCGTCGCTCGGCCTGCCCGGCCTGAACGGCTTCGTGGGCGAGTTCCTGATCCTGCTGGGCTCGTTCACCTCGGCCCGGTGGTGGTCGGTGGTGGCCGCCGCCGGGGTGATCCTGGCCGCCCTGTACCTGCTGTGGGCCTACCAGCGCACCTTCCACGGCGAGCCGGACCCCGACAACGAGGGCTTCCGGGAGATCTCCCTGCGGGAGGGCCTGGTGATGGCCCCGCTGCTGGGCCTGATCGTGTTCCTGGGCGTCTACCCCAAGCCGGTGCTGGAGCGGATCGAGCCCTCGATCACCGCCCTGGTGGCCCACGTCGAGGGCAACAGCGACTTCCGCGAGCCCGCGGTCGACAAGACCGGCCCGGCCGCCCGCTCGGACGTGTACGCCGAGGCCGAGTCGCAGGGCGAGGGCCACGGCGGGGCGGGCACCGAGGGTGAGGGCGAGGCGCCGGCCACCGACGGCGGCGCCCACGACGAGGAGGGGGGCGGATGATGGCGCTGCTGGCCGAGCTGCAGTCGATCGAGACGCCGGGCGTGGCCTGGGCCGCCCTCTCGCCGTTCCTGGTGCTGGTGGGTGGGGCCACCCTGCTGCTGGGCGCCGGCGGCCTCCTGCCCCGACGCACCAAGGTGGGCTGGCCGGCCCTGTGGACCGTGGCCACCGCCCTGGCCGCCATCGTGGCCGCCGTGCTGCTGTGGCGGGACCTGCCCGAGAGCGGCACCCGCACCGTGGTCCGCGGCGCCTACGCCGTCGACGGCTTCTCCCTGTTCCTGATCGTGGTGATCTGTGTCGGCCTGATCATCGGCGCCCTGCTCACCGACGGCTACCTGCGCCGGGAGGACCTGGAGGGCCCCGAGCCCTCCATCCTGTTCCTGGTCTCGGCGGCCGGTGGCGTGATCATGGCCTCGGCCGCCGATCTCATCGTGCTGTTCCTGGGCCTGGAGATCCTCTCCATCGCCGCCTACGTGCTGGCCGGCCTGCACCGGCGGCGCATGCGCTCGGGCGAGGCCGCCCTCAAGTACTTCGTGCTGGGCGGCTTCTCGTCGGCCTTCTTCCTCTACGGCATCGCCCTGGTCTACGGGGCCACGGGCACCACCAACATGGTGGGCATCGCCGAGTTCCTGGCCACCAACCGCCTCACCGACGAGGGGCTGCTGCTGGCCGGCGTGGGCCTCATGCTGGTGGGCTTCGGCTTCAAGGTGGCGGCCGCCCCGTTCCACGCCTGGACCCCCGACGTGTACCAGGGGGCGCCGTCGCCGGTGGTGGCGTTCATGGCCTCGTCGGTGAAGGTGGCCGGCTTCGCCGGGATGCTCCGCGTCATCGTGGTGACGTTCTCGACCCACCGCCTGGACTGGCAGCCCGTGGTCTACGGCCTGGCCGTGGCCAGCCTGGTGGTGGGCGCCGTGCTGGCCGTGGTGCAGACCGACGTGAAGCGGATGATGGCCTACTCGTCCATCAACCACGCCGGCTTCGTCCTGGTGGCGGTGGCCGCGGCCAGCACCGACGGCATCTCCGCCGCCCTCTTCTACCTGGCCACCTACACCCTGCTGGTGGGGGGCACCTTCGGGGTCGTGACCGTGCTGGGCCGCAAGGGCGACGGGCACCACTCGCTGGAGGACTACCGGGGCCTGGCCCGGCGGGAGCCCCTGCTGGCCGCGGCCCTCGTGGTCTTCCTCCTGGCCCAGGCCGGCACCCCGTTGACCTCCGGGTTCCTGGCCAAGTTCTACGCCGTGAGCGCCATCGTCGAGGCCGGCTCGTTCTGGCTGGGCCTGGTGGCCATGCTCACCGCCGTGGTGTCGGCCTTCCTCTACCTGCGGATCATCCTGTCCATGTACGGGGGGCCCGACGACGGCGAGGAGGCCGGCCCGCCGGCGGTGCCGGCCCGCCGCATCCGGGTGCCCCTGGCCGCCAAGGTCACCATCGCCCTGGCCCTGATGGCCACGGTGGGCATCGGCGTGGTGCCGGACCCCCTCACTAGGACGGCCCGCGACGCCACCCCCGACCTCGTGGCCGAGGACCCCGCTCCATCGCCCTGACCTGGGCCGTCCCACCGCCGCGAGGGGGATGTGGCCCCCCTTTGGCCTGTCGTGAAGGCGCTCACTAGATTCGGCCGACGTGTCGGACTTCCTCCGCTCCTACCTGACGGTTTTCGTGTTCGGGGCCGTCGCCGTCGGCCTCGTCGGGGCCGTCCTGGGGCTGGGCTCGTTCATCCGCCCCCACCGGCCCCGGCCCGAGAAGCTGCTCACCTACGAGAGCGGCGTCGACCCGGTGGGCGACGGGTGGACCCAGGCCGAGATCCGCTACTACATCTTCGCCCTGCTGTTCGTCATGTTCGACGTCGAGGCCGTGTTCATCTTCCCCTGGGCCACCCGACTCGAGGCCTACGGCGCCTTCGGGGTCGTCGAGATGTCCGTCTTCATCGTGGTGCTGGCCCTGGGCCTGCTCTACGCCTGGCGCAAGAAGGTCCTCCGTTGGATCTGATCCGTTGCTCACCTGTCCCGGGGTCCACGTCCCCGGCTCCCGGCGACACCCGCTGATGGGCCTCATCGAGAGCGGCAGGTCGCCCAAGCCCCTCACGGCCCTCCTCAACATCTCCCGCAAGTACTCCCTCTGGGCGTACCAGTGGGGGCTGGCGTGCTGCGCCATCGAGATGGGGGCGGCCTTCGCGTCGCCCCGCTTCGACGTGATGCGCCTGGGGGTCATCCCCTTCCCGGCCTCGCCCCGCCAGGCCGACCTGGTCATCGTCTCGGGCACGGTCACCGACAAGATGGCACCGTCGGTGCGCCGGCTCTACGAGCAGATGCCCGACCCCAAGTACGTGATCTCCATGGGGAGCTGCGCCAACTGCGGTGGGCCCTACTGGGACAGCTACTCGGTCACCAAGGGCGTCGACCAGATCATCCCCGTCGACGTGTACGTGCCCGGCTGCCCGCCCCGGCCCGAGGCCCTGATCGAGGGCATCGTCCTGCTGCAGGAGCGGATCCGCACCGAGGACCCGGCCGAGCGCTGGCGAGGGGAGCCGATCGTTGTCTCCTGACACCGACGCTCCCCCCGAGGTGGAGGCGGCCGACGACGCGCCCCGTGACGAGGCCCGCGAGGCCCTGCGGGACCGCTTCGCGGCCGAGCTGGGCGACGCCGTGGTCGACAGCCACATCGCCGTGGGCTCCACCCTGTGGGTGCGGGTCACGGCCGAGGCGTGGCGGACCGCCGGCCAGGTGGCCCGCGACCACCTGGGCTGCCGCTGGTTCGACTTCATCTCCGGCGTCGACTGGTTGCCCTCCCCGTGGGGCCGCTACGAGAACGACGGCTTCGACCAGCCCGCCGAGCCCGACACCGAGATCACGTCCTCCGACCCCACCCGCCACCCTGACGGTGCCGGCTCCGCCGGCCCTGTGTTCGAAACGGGCGTGGCCGGCGGCGAGGCCCGCTTCCAGCTGCTGGCCCGGGTGGTGAACCTGGCCGAGCACACCGACATCATCCTGAAGGCCGACGTCGGCGACGACATGACGATGCCCAGCTGGGTCCCCCTCTACGACGGGGCCGACTGGCACGAGCGGGAGACGTGGGAGATGTTCGGCATCACCTTCGAGGGCCACCCCGGCCTGCGCCACATCTACCTGCCGGCCGACTTCGAGGGCCACCCGCTGCGCAAGGACTTCCCCCTCATCGCCCGCATGGTGAAGCCCTGGCCCGGCATCGTCGACGTCGAGCCCATGCCGGCCGAGGACGAGCCCGCCGAGGACGAGCCTGCCGCCGACGAGGGCGACGCCGAGGGAGGTGAGGCATGACCGCCGTGTCCGACCGCGAGCAGCTGCGCTACATCGCGGCCCAGGCCGCGGATGCCCGCATCAACTTCGAGATCGAGACCGAGGGGATGACCATCAACCTCGGCCCCCAGCACCCCGCCACCCACGGGACGCTGCGCATCGTGGCCAAGCTCGACGCCGAGCAGGTCATCACGGCCGAGCCGGTGGCCGGCTACATGCACCGGGGCTACGAGAAGATCTGCGAGGCCCGCACCTACCCCCAGATCAACACGCTGGTCAACCGCATCGACTGGCTGGGGAGCTTCGCCAACGAGGTGCCCTTCATCCTGGCCTCCGAGCGGCTCATGGACGTCGAGGCCCCGCCCCGGGCCCAGTGGATCCGCACCGCCATGTTCGAGATGAGCCGCATCGCCAACCTGGTGCTGTTCGCCGGGGACACCGCCCTGCAGATCGGCGGCCAGACCGCGGCGTTCTACGGCTTCCGGGACCGGGAGTTCGTCCTCAACCAGATCGAGGCCGTCTCCGGGGGGCGCTTCCACCCCAACTTTGACCGCATCGGCGGCTTGAAGGACGACCTGCCCAAGGGCTGGATCGCCGAGACCAAGACGGCCATGGAGAAGGTCCGGGCCTTCTGCGACGAGATCGACGACCTGGTCACCGGCAACGAGATCTTCCAGGCCCGCACCCGAGGCGTCGGCATCATCCCGGCCGACGTGGCCCAGAGCTACGGCCTGTCCGGGGCCAACCTGCGGGGCTCCGGCGTCGACTGGGACCTGCGGCGCGACAGCCACAGCGGCCTGGTGCACCGCGAGCTGGACTGGAAGGTGCACACCCACCCCGACGGCGACTGCTTCAGCCGCTGGTGGGTGCGCATCCAGGAGATCCGCGAGGCCACCCGCATGGTCGACCAGTGCCTGGACGGCCTGCCCAGCGGCCCGATCATGGCCAAGGTCCCCCGCATCATCAAGGTGCCGGCCGGCGAGGCCTACGTGGAGACCGAGAACCCGCTGGGGGCCATGGGCTACTACGTGGTGTCCAAGGGTGACCTGGGGCCGTTCCGGCTCAAGATCCGCTCGGCCAGCTTCAACAACATCTCGGTGCTGCCGTGGGTGCTCCGGGGGGTCTACGTCCCGGACATCGTCTCCATCCTGGCCTCGCTCTACTTCATCCTCGGGGACATCGACCGGTGAGCGAGCGCAGCGAGCGAACCAGGCAGGACGGCATGGGTGCCGACGGCGAAGCCGTCATCGCTCATGGGCGCCCCGGCACCGGCCGCGGCCATGCCATCGGCGACGTCGAGGGGCGCCCATGAGCGGCGCGTCGGCGATCTTCTCGGTCGAGCTGGCCTACTGGCAGCAGACCATCCTGCGCAGCGTGGGCGTGCTGGCCGCGGTGCTGCTGCCGGCCGGGACCATCGTCTACCTGTTCCTGTTCAAGATGATGAGCTTCATGCAGAGCCGGATCGGGCCCAACGAGGCCGGCCCCTACGGCTCGATGCAGCTCCTGGCCGAGGTGGGGAAGTGGCTCCAGAAGGAGGACATCTTCCCGTCCAAGGCCGACCGCCACCTCTTCGCCATGGCCCCCTACATCGTGGTGGCCTCGGTGCTGCTGGTGTACGTGGCCGTGCCCTTCGGGCCCGACGCCTGGTTCGCCGAGCTCGACGCCGGCATCTTCTACGTGCTGGCCGTGTCGTCCCTCTCGGCCATCGGCGTGCTGGTGGCCGGCTGGGCCTCGGCCAACAAGTACGCCCTCATCGGTGGCCTGCGAGCGGCCGGCCAGCTCATCGCCTACGAGCTCCCCATGCTGCTGGCCGTGGTGGGCGTGTGCGTGCAGGCCGGCAGCCTCAACCTGTTCGACATCGTCCGGGCCCAGGCCGACGGGGCCATCTTCGGGTGGGAGGCGGTGGGCAACCCCTACATCCTCACCCAGTTCGCGGGCTTCGCCATCTTCATGGTGGCCACCCAGGCCGAGCTGACCCAGCCGCCGTTCGACATGCCGGTGGCCGAGTCGGAGCTGGTCACCGGCTACATGACCGAGTACTCGGGCATCCGGTTCCTGCTGTTCTTCATCGCCGAGTTCGCCTCGGCCGGGGCCTTCGCCATCATCGCCTCCACCCTCTTCCTCGGGGGCTACTACCTGCCCGGCCTGGACCTGGACGCCAACTACATGAACGTGGTCGGCCCGTTGGTGCTGCTCGGGAAGATGGTACTGGTCACCTTCCTCATCTTCTGGGCCCGGTTCACCTACCCCCGCTTCCGTGAGGACCAGCTCCAGCGCTTCGCCTGGACCGTGCTCATCCCCCTCGCCCTGGTGAACATCCTCGCCACGATGATCCTGAAGGTGGCCTTCTGATGCCCAAGCCACGCGTGCCCGGCATGCTCATCGGCCTCCGGGTCACCTTCGTCGAGCTGATGCGGACCATGTTCCCCAGGCGGGGCATCAAGACCTTCATCCCCGCCCCGTCCCTCGGCGCGGTCACCGTGCAGTACCCGCGGGAGAAGGAGGACCCGGCTCCCCGGTCCCGCGGCGTCATCGCCCTCCACGAGGGCAACTGCACGGCCTGCATGCTGTGCGCCCGAAGCTGCCCGGACTGGTGCATCTACATCGAGGGCCACAAGGAGAAGGCACCGCCTCGCCGGCCGGGCGGCAAGCCCCGGCAGGTCAACGCCCTCGACCGCTTCGACATCGACTACTCGCTGTGCATGTACTGCGGGATCTGCGTCGAGGTGTGCCCGTTCGAGGCCCTGTTCTGGACCCCGGAGTACGAGTACTCCGAGCCCCGCATCGCCGACCTGCTCCACGACAAGGCCCGGCTGGGCGAGTGGATGGACACGGTGCCCGACTTCGAGCCCTACGAGGCCGGGTCGGAGCAGAAGGTGAAGAAGGTGCCGCGCTAGATGTCGCTGCTCGCCTCCACCCGGATGGCCCTCCCCGGGACCGACGCGCCGATCAACGTCTCCCAGACGGTCGGCTTCGGCGTCATCGCCCTGGTCATGGTGGTGTCCGCCCTCCGGGTGGTGACCACCCGCAACGTGGTCCACGCGGCCATGTGGCTGGTGGTGGTGCTGGCTGGCGCCGCGGCCCAGTACATCCTGCTGGCCGCCGAGTTCGTGGCCGTCACCCAGGTGATGGTCTACATCGGGGCGGTGGTGGTGCTGTTCCTGTTCGGCGTGATGCTCACCCGGGCCCGCCTGGGCACCGACGCCGAGCTGACCCGCAAGAACTGGTACGGCGGGGCGTTCGTGGCCGTGGTCATGCTGGGCCTGCTCAGCTTCAGCCTGGTCGACACCTTCCAGGACGCCAAGCTGCCGGAGGAGCGCCAGGCCGGCCTGGTCCTGCCGGCCGCCGGCGACCCGGCGGGTGACGCCCACCCCAACGCCGGCTCCAACACCGCCGCGGTGAGCGACACCATCTTCTCCAGCTACCTGGTCCCCTTCGAGGTGGTGTCGGTGCTGCTGACCGCGGCCCTGGTCGGCGCCATCGTCATCGCGAGGAAGGACTAGCCGTGCTGCTGAACCAGTTCCTCCTGCTCTCGGCCATCCTCTTCTCGATCGGCGTCTACGGGGTCATCGCCCGCCGCAACGGCGTGGCCATCCTCATGTCGATCGAGCTCATCCTGAACGCGGTGAACATCAACCTGATCGCCTTCGCCGCCATGCAGGGCGACCTCGCCGGCCAGGTCTTCGCCCTGTTCGTCATCGCCATCGCCGCCGCCGAGGTGGGCGTGGGCCTGGCCATCGTCCTGGCCATCTACCGCAACCGCAAGAGCGTCGACCTCGACGAGCTCGACGTGATGAAGGGCTGAGCCGATGCTGACCCACGCCTTCATCATCCCGCTGGTCATGGCCGTGTCGTTCCTGGCCATCCTGGCCGTGGGCAAGCGCCTGCCCAAGGGCGGGGCCGAGATCGGCATCGCCGCCATCGCCGTCTGCTTCGTGCTGGCCCTGGCCACCGGGGTGGGCTGGATCCAGCGCACCAACCACCCGCCCGAGGTGGCCCACGCGGCCGAGGAGGCCCACGGCGAGGCCGCCGGCACTCACGGCGCCGAGCGCCCCACCGCAGCGGAGGCCGACGGCGACCACGCCGAGGAGCCCGGCGCCACCGCAGCCGAGGACGGCGAGAGCGAGGGCGACCACGGCCAGGCCACCGCGGCCGACGCCGAGGCGACGGGCGGCGCCCACGGCGAGGACGACGGCACCGGCGCGGCGGCGACGGAGGGCGCCACCGAGACCGAGGGCGATCACGGCGAGGCGGCCGCCGGGGCCCACGGGGCCGAGGCCGAGGAGCACCACGAGGTGCCGCCGGTGATCCGGAACATGACCTGGCTCCGGACCGGCGGCCACGACATCACCGTGGGCACCCTGGTCGACGGGCTCACGGCCATGATGCTGCTGGTCGTCACCCTGATCTCGCTGCTGGTCCACGTCTACAGCAGCGACTACGTGGCCGGCGACCGGCGCTTCACCCACTACTACGCCTTCCTCAGCCTGTTCACCGCCTCGATGCTGATGTTCGTGCTGACCGAGAACACGCTCCAGCTCATCGTGGGCTGGGAGCTGGTGGGCCTGTGCTCCTTCGCCCTCATCGGGCACTGGTGGGAGGAGAAGCCCAACTCCGACGCCGCCCTCAAGGCCTTCCTCACCAACCGGGTGGGCGACGTGGGCCTGCTGGTCGGGGTGTCGGTCCTGTTCTTCGGGGCCGGGGGCACGTTCGACATCACCACCATCAACACCATGGCCAACGCCGGGGAGATCGACCACCTGGTGCTGCTGGTGGCGTCGTGCTGCCTGCTCACCGCGGTGATGTCCAAGTCGGGCCAGTTCATCCTCCACACCTGGCTGCCCGACGCCATGGCCGGACCCACCCCGGTCTCGGCCCTGATCCACGCCGCCACCATGGTGGTGGCCGGCGTGTACATGGTGGCCCGGCTGTACCCGGTGTTCTGGCACGGCCTCTCCATCGGGGAGTCCAACGTCAACCTGCTGGCCGTGGTGGGCTCGGTGACCCTGCTCTTCGGTGCCCTGCTGGCCTTCGTGCAGAACGACGTCAAGAAGGTGCTGGCCTACTCCACCGTCTCCCAGCTGGGCTACATGGTCATGGCCCTCGGGGTGGGGGCGTGGACGGCGGCCACCTTCCACCTCTTCACCCACGCCCTGTTCAAGGCCTGCCTGTTCCTGGGGGCGGGCTCGATGAGCCACGCCTGCCACCACAGCTTCGACATGAAGAAGGACTACGGCGGGCTGCGGCGGACCATGCCCTGGACCTACCGCACCTTCATGATCGGCACCGCGGCCCTGATCGGCATCTTCCCGCTGGCCGGGTTCTGGTCGAAGGACGAGATCCTGGCCGGGGCCAACCAGCTCGGCGGGGACGGCGGCTACCAGCTCATGTTGGTCATGGGCGTCCTGGGGGCGGTCTGCACCGCGGCCTACATGACCCGGGTCATCTGGTACTGCTTCTTCGGTGAGCCCCGGGGGGCGGCGGCGGCCCACACGCCGCACGAATCGGGCCCCCGCATCGTGCTGCCCCTGGTGGTCCTGGCCGTGCTGGCCGTCTTCGCCGGCTTCACCAACCTGCCCGACACCGGGGCCCTGTCGTTCGTGCCCGAGACCTTCGCCCTGCGCTTCGAGCACTTCGTCGAGCCCACCACCGCGGCCTTCCCGTCCGGCGCGCTGGTCGGCGCCGAGTTCCACCACCCCGAGTTCTCCATCGCCATCGCCCTGACCACCACGGTGCTGGCCCTGCTCACCATCGGGCTGGCCTACGCCTGGTTCTGGAAGGGCAAGGGCCCCCACGGCCTCACCGAGCGCAACGCGCTGGCCCGGGCCGGCTACCGCCTGCTGGAGAACAAGTACTACCTCGACACGCTGTACACCACGATCATCGTGGGGGCGGTGAAGGGGCCGATCGCCCGCGCCGCCAACTGGTTCAACCAGCACGTCCTGGACGGGGTGGTCAACGGGGCCGGGTCCTCGGCCCGCTTCGGGGGCCGGTGGCTCTACGAGAAGGTCGACCAGGGCATCATCGACAACGTGGTGAAGGGCTCCGGCGCCGGGGCCGAGGGGTCGGGCCAGCTGCTGCGCCGGACCCAGACCGGCAAGGTCCAGACCTACGGCGCCTACCTGTTCGGCGCGGCCACCGTGCTGGCCGCCGTGTTCGTGATCATCGCCAGCGCGAGCTGACAGAGGAGAGACCGTGGAAGACCTGCTCAACGGCTGGGGCCTCACCCTCACCGCCTTCGTGCCCCTGGTGGGCGCGGTGGCGCTCATGGTGATCCCCCGGGCCCACGAGGCCCTGCACAAGGTCGTGGCCCTGGTGGCGAGCCTGGTGAGCTTCGTCATCGCCGTCGGGGTGGCGGTGTCCTTCGACTACGACGCCACCAGGGTGCTGCAGTACGAGGTCGACAAGTCGTGGATCGACATCATCAACAGTCGCTACATCGTGGCCGTCGACGGCATGTCGCTCCCGCTGCTGCTGCTGACGGTGTTCATCGTCCCGCTGGTCATCGTCTACTCGTGGAACCACTTCCCCGAGCCCCACAACCCGAAGGCCTTCCTGGCCCTCATCCTCATCCTCGAGACGGGCATGGTGGGCACGTTCATCGCCCAGGACCTCATCCTCTTCTTCGTGTTCTTCGAGGTCGTCCTGCTGCCCATGTACTTCATGATCGGCGTGTGGGGCGGCGAGCAGCGCCAGTACGCGTCCATCAAGTTCTTCCTCTACACGCTGTTCGGCTCGGCCCTGATGATCGTGGCCTTCCTGTCGCTGTACTTCCTGGCCGAGGGGCCGAACGGCCAGCCGCTCAACACCTTCGACATGCGAGCCCTCACCGAGTGGGGCGGCGCCGGCCTGGCCTCGACCACCGCGGTGCTGATCTTCGGCGGCATGTTCATGGGCTTCGGCATCAAGGTGCCCATGTTCCCGTTCCACACCTGGCTGCCCGATGCCCACACCCAGGCCCCCACCCAGGGCTCGGTGATCCTGGCCGCGGTGCTGCTGAAGCTGGGCACCTACGGCTTCATCCGCGTCGCCATCCCCATCCTGCCCGAGGCGGCCCGGGACTGGGCCCCGTGGATCGGCGGCCTGGCCGTCATCGGCATCATCTACGGCGCCCTGGGGTGCCTGGCCCAGACCGACATGAAGCGGCTCATCGCCTTCTCCTCGGTGGCCCACATGGGCTACGTGATGCTGGGCATCGCCACCCTCACCGACTTCGGCATCAACGCCGCCATCTTCGGCATGGTGGCCCACGGCCTCATCACCGGGATGCTGTTCTTCATCGCCGGGTCGGTGAAGGACCGCTACCACACCCTGGAGATCGAGCGCCTGGGCGGCCTCCTGGTCCAGGCCCCCCGCCTGGGGTGGCTGCTGGGCTTCAGCTGCATGGCCAGCCTGGGTCTGCCCGGCCTGGCCGGCTTCTGGGGCGAGTTCCCGGCCATCCTCTCGGCCTACAACCCGGGCGGCGGTTCCTCCGAGGAGCTGTTCCGGGTGTACATGGTGATCGCCGCCATCGGCACCATCCTGGCCGCCGGCTACCTGCTGTGGCTGCTCCAGCGGGTGGCCTTCGGGACGCCCAAGGAGGAGTTCGCCGAGGAGCACGTCCACGACATGCACGTCACCGACTACATCGCCTGGGTCCCCATGGTCGTCCTGATCCTGGTCCTGGGCATCTACCCCGACCTCGTGTTCCGGGTGACCGACGGCGCCGTGATCGAGTCCCTCAGCGCCATCGGCGCCAACTAGGCCCGTGCTCCCGTCCCTGCTCGCCGCCGCCCCGCCCTTCGCGTCGCCCACGCTGGACTGGCACGCCCTCGCGCCCGAGCTGGTGCTCACCGGCACGTTCGTGCTGGTGCTGCTGGTCGACCTCTTCACCGAGCAGCACAACAAGTGGCTGACGTCGTCCCTGTGCGGCCTCGGCTTCCTGGGCTCGGCCGTCCCGCTGCTCACCCTGGCCGTCGACGGGTCCGACCGGTCGATGTTCGGCGGGGCCTTCGTGGTCGACGACTTCGCCCTGGTGATGAAGGCCCTGTTCATCGTGGCCGGCTACCTCACGGTGCTGCTGTCGACCAACTACATCGCCGAGGGCGACTACTGGGAGGGCGAGTACTACACGCTGCTGCTGGCCTCGGTGCTGGGCATGAGCGTGATGGCCTCGGCCCGGGACCTGGTCACCATGTTCGTGGCCCTGGAGCTGCTGTCCATCCCCGCCTACCTGCTGGCCGGGTGGCGCAAGCGGGCCCTCACCGGCAACGAGGCCGGCCTGAAGTACTACCTGATGGGCGTGTTCGCCACCGCGGTGATGCTGTACGGCATGTCGCTGGTCTACGGCGGCACCGGCACCACGCTGCTCTCGGGCATCGGCGACCAGATCGACGGCGCCTTCGGCGACACCCCGGTGGCGGCCCTGGGCATCGTGTTCGTGCTGGTCGGCTTCGGCTTCAAGGTGTCGGCCGTCCCCTTCCACAACTGGGCCCCCGACACCTACGAGGGGGCGCCCACGCCCATCACCGCCTTCCTGTCGGTGGCGTCCAAGGCGGCCGGCTTCGTGGCCCTGCTGGAGCTCATCTTCGTGGCCTTCTACGGCCGCGACGACATCTACGGGCCCCTGATGTTCGTCCTGGCCGCGGCGACCATGACCGTCGGCAACCTCATCGCCCTGCGCCAGACCAACGTGGTGCGGCTCTTCGCCTACTCCTCCATCGCCCAGGCCGGCTTCATCCTGGCCCCCCTGGCCGTGGCCGGGGAGAGCGCGTCCACCGCCACCGACGCCATCCGGGCCGTGGTCATCTACCTGCTCATCTACACGGTGATGAACATGGGCGCCTTCGCCGTGATCATCGCCGTGGCCCGCAAGACCGGCAGCGGCGAGCTGGGCACCTGGGGGGGCCTGTTCGAGTACGCCCCGGGGCTGACCGCGGTGATGACGGTGTTCCTCTTCGCCCTGGCCGGCATCCCGCCCCTGGGGGGGTGGTTCGCCAAGTTCCAGGTGTTCAGGGCCGTGGTGGGCGCGGGCAGCACCGCCGGCTACGTCATGGGCGTGATCGTCGCCGTGAACTCGGTGATCGCCCTCTACTACTACGCCAACGTGGCCAAGCAGATGTGGTTCGAGACCGTGCCCGACGGCGACCGCACGCCCGTGCGCATCCCCGGCTCCATCGCCATCGCCCTGGGGGCCACGGTGATGGCCACCCTGGTGTTCGGCTTCTTCCCGGGCACCGTCGGCCACCTGGGCGACGTGGCCACCGACCTGTTCGCCCTGGCTGGCCCCTGACCGTTCGCCCGGCTCCTGCCGTTCGCCGGCGCGGCCGGGGCTGGACGCCCCTCCGTCGGTCCTCGCCGTCCCGGTCGGCGCGCCACGATGGGCCCATGACGCCCCTCGGCCACCAGGCGGTTCAGGCCCCCCTCGAGCGGACGACGGGACCGCGGTGGCCGGGGGGCGGTCGAGCGGCCCCGCGGGCCGGCGGGGCCGGGTGCCGGCGCCCGGAGGCGCGCCGTTCGGGCCGGGGCGATGGGTAGGGGGGAGCCGGCCCGGCCGTTCTCGGCCGTGGTGGAGGAGGCTCTGTACGCCCCGGGCGCCGGGTTCTACGAGACCGGGGGCCAGGCTGGCCGTCGGGGTGACTTCCTGACCAGCCCCGAGGTGGGCCCGCTGTTCGGGGCGGTCCTGGCCCGGGCCCTGGACCGCTGGTGGGTCGAGCAGGGCCGGCCCGACCCGTTCCTGGTCGACGAGCACGGCGCCGGTCCCGGCACCCTGGCCCGCACCGTCCTGGTGGCCCAGCCGGCCTGTGCCCCTGCCCTGCGCTGGACCCTGGTCGAGCGGTCCGCGGCCCAGCGCCGCCTCCACCCCGCCCACCTCCCCCACGTCGGTCTGCTCCCCGGCGGTCCGCTCGGCCGGTGGGCGGGTCCCGGTGGCGGCCCGTTGGTGGCCAGCGCCGGGGCGTCGCCGTCCCGGCCGGCGCACGTGGTGCTGGCCAACGAGCTGCTGGACAACCTGCCCTTCGACCTGTTCGAGGCCACCGCCGAGGGGTGGGCCGAGGTCCGGGTGGTGGGGGAGGGGCCCGACCGGGACGAGGTCCTGGTGCCGGCTGGCCCCGACGATGCCGCCACCTTGGCGGCCCTGGCCCCCGACGCCGGGCCCGGGGCCCGGGCCCCGCTCGAGCGGGCCGCCGGGGCCTGGGTGGCCGCGGTCCTGGCCGGCCTGGCCCCGGGGGGGCGGTTGGTGGTGCTCGACTACGCCTCGACCACCGCGGCCCTGGCGGCGCGTCCGGTGACGGAGTGGCTTCGCACCTACCGGGGCCACACCCGGGGCGGCCCGCCGCTGGCAGGGCTGGGCACCCAGGACGTCACGGTGGAGGTGTGCGCGGACCAGGTCGCCGCCGCGGCCCGCCCCCCGGACCTGGACCGGCCCCAGGCCGAGGCCCTTCGGGCCTGGGGCCTCGACGACTTGGTGGCCGAGGGCCGAGCGGCCTGGGCCGCCCGGGCGCCCGGTCCCGACCTGGCCACCCTCCGAGCCCGCAGCCGCGTGACCGAGGCCGAGGCCCTATGCGCCCCCGATGGCCTGGGGGCCTTCCGGGTCCTGGAGTGGGCCGTCCCCGCGGTCGCCTGACCGCTCTCCGAGCTGCGGGCGGTCGGGTGACGGTCATGGCGAGTTACCACCGGTCACCGCTCTTGACCTGGGATCGGGGACGCCGCCCCCGGAGGGGGTTTTTACTCCTGTCAGGGTCGATCGCGCATCTGTCGCAACCTCCATTTGCGACAGTGTCGGCCGTCTCACGTGGGGGGAGCGCACCCTGTGCGCGCTCGTCGTTCGAGACACCCGTGACCCATCTCCATCAGGGGGGACCCCGACATGCAAGGACGGATGGCCCGCGTGGCCAAGGCTCTGGTGGCCGGAGGGGTGGCACTCGTGCTCCTCCCGGTCGCCTCCACGACGGTGGGTGCCGCCCAGGCTCCCCCCGGTTCGGGGCAGCCCCGGGTCGCCGAGCCCTTCGAGCTCTCCATGGTGGAGGGTGAGCTGCGGATCCGGGATGCCGAGGAGCCCCTGGCCCTCGAGCAGCCCACCACCCTGACCGGCAGCTACGACACCGGCGACGAGGGCACCGGGGCCATCTCCGGCGCCACCTTCAGCACGCCGGTGGTGTCCTTCGAGACCGAGGCTCAGGGTTTCCCGGTCTTCGTCGACGCCGCCTTCTCCCAGGTGACCCCCGGTTCCGGGACCGGAGGCATCGACCCCGACGGCAACGTCGTGCTCAACACGGCCCTGACCGCCACGCTCGACATCGAGGTGGGCTCCCCGCCCCTCATCGTGGCCGAGTGCCGGACCACCCCGGTGAACGTCACCCTGGACTCGGTGGCGCCCTATGACGAGGTCACCGATCGGGTCACCCTGGCCGACGCCAACTTCACCGTGCCGGCGGCACCGGTGACGCCGGACTGCCCGCCGATCGTGGCCGACGGCATCAACGAGCAGCTGGCCGGATCCGGCCACTCGCTGACCCTGACCATGGAGGGCGAGCTGATGCCGCCTGAGCCGCCCGGGTGCCCCTCGCTCACCGACTTGGCCGCAGCCCCGCCGGCATCGACCCTCGGCACCGCGGTCAACCTGACGGCCACCGTGGTCATGGACCCCGCCTTCGCCGACGACGAGCTCTGCGAGGATGCCATCGGCGTCACGCCCGGCGGCTTCGTCGAGTTCCGTGACGGCAACCAGGTGCTGGGCACCGCCGAGCTCAACGGCTCCGGCGTGGCCGCCTTCTCCGTGGCGGATCTGCCCGCCGGCGTGCGCAACCTGACCGCCCGCTACCGCGGGCTGGACCCCTACAGCCCCTCGACCTCGGACGTGGTCACCCACCGGGTCTCGGCGCCCCCAGCCATCGTGTCGGACATCCCCGAGAACCTGCAGATCGGGGGCCCGCCGGTGGAGTTCGACGTCACCGTGACCAACACCGGCTTCGGCTCCGACGTCATCAACGGCCGCCTGGACCTCGCCTTCCGGCGGGTGACCGGTGGCGGCAACAACGTCGGCCCGCCCAACTTCACCCTGGAGTATCTGGACGGCGTCACCTGGGTGCCGGTGGTCATGTCGGGGGCCTCCGACGCCTTCGCCGCCATCAGCCCGTCGACCGGTGCGCCGCTGCCGGTGGGGGAGAGCTTCACCCGCCGGGTCCGCCTCACCGTGAAGCCCACGGCCAACCCGGCAGCCATGAACGTGACGTTCATGCTGACCCAGGTCGATCCCGTGACGGGCCTCCCGGCGCCGACGCTGAACCCCTCGGCGGCCACCGTGGCCCAGTCCGTGGTGCGGACGCACCTGGTGAACGTGCCCCGGCGGACCACCGCCGTGAACGTGTCCGGGCTGCGCCCTCACACCGTGCGCCAGGGCCAGACCGTGCGGGTCCACGGCATCACCACCACGCCTGGCACGGTCAACGGCCTGCGGCCGTCCGGGACCTTCGAGGTGCTGCTCGACGGGGTGCCGGTGCCGGTGCGCACCGACGCCACCGTGCCCGAGCTGGGGTACCAGCCGACCGTGCCCGCCGGCATCAACACGCAGAACGCCGAGTTCGTCGTGCCCATCAACGGGGCCACGGGGACCAGGACCATCACCGTGCGCTACTCCGGTGACCGCTTCTTCCTACCCGCGCAGTGGACCAACACCATCAGCGTGTTGGCCTCCCGGGGCGTGACCTACACCTGCAAGGAGGTCACGCCGTTCTTCACCGACCGCTTCACGGTCAACGTCGAAGCCAACGTCAGCCTCCCCTCGGCGGTGGCGTCGGGCACCGAGGTGGACCTCGACCAGCTGGACGTCACCCTCTACACCGACCGGGGCAACAGCGTGGACGCCTTCGGCGTCTTCTTCTCGGCGAGCAACCCGGTCCTCCCCCCCGGGTCCACGGATCCCGGCATCCGGAGCATGGACTTCGGCTTCAGCGGGGGCGGTGGCACGTCGACCTCGGTGACGTTCGCCAACAGCACGTTGATGACCGACGCCACGCGCCCCGTCGATCCCAACCCCGACCAGGTGGTCGGGTTCGAGGGGGAGACCGGGTCGGTGACCATCGAGGGCGCCCCCGGCGAGGTCGTCCCCGTCAGCCTCGAGGCGGTCGGCCTCACGGCGTTCATCGGTGGCGACCTGAGCGTCGACTGCACGCCCCTCGGCGGTGCCCTGGTGCTCGGCCAGGTCACCGTGGCCGGGACGACCCTCACCGTCGAGGCCCCTGACCCCACCCGTGCCGGTGACGAGGTCACCCTGAACGCCTCCGTGGCACCGGTCGGAGCGGTGGGCACCGTCGAGTTCCGGGACGGGACCGAGACCATCGGTGTGCGCCAGCTGGGGACCGGCGGCACGGCATCGATGATCACCGACAGCCTGGAGGCGGGCACTCACACCCTGACCGCCCGCTTCTTCGGCAACCTCGGGTCGATCTCGACCACCTCGGAGCCCGTCGAGCTGGTGGTGCTGACCGAGTTCGACTGCCAGCCCTTCGCCATCGAGGGGGACGGCGCGGTGGTGCGTCTCGTCTACATCGAGCTCCTCCACCGCTGCCCGGACCAGGCTGGCTTCGACTACTGGGTCGGTCGTCTGGCCGGAGGGACGTCACCCGAGGCGTTCGCGGCGGCGATCTCGAACACGGACGAGGCCCAGGGCCGCCTGGTGGCCAAGGCGTATCAGATGATGCTGGGCCGGGATCCGGAAGCCGCTGGGCAGGCCTACTGGGTCGGCCGCCTCCAGGGAGGTGACCGGTACGACCACCTGTTGGCTGCGCTGGCGGGGGAGGACGAGTTCTGGGTCCAGGCCGGTTCCACCAACGAGGGCTTCGTCACCCGGTTGTACGACCGGGTGCTGGAGCGGGCCCCTGATGCCGAGGGCCTGGCCTACTGGGTGGCCCGGCTGGAGGCCGGGAGGAACCGCGGCCAGGTCGCCCGATCGTTCACCACTCAGGTCGAGCCTCGTGAGCGGCTGGTCATCGGCGCCTACCAGGAGATCCTGGATCGGCCGCCCTCGCCTGCCGAGCTGGCCGACGCCACTGATGAGCTGGGGATCAACGGGGATCTGGCTGCCCTCTACGCCCAGCTGATCGGGACGCCGGAGTTCGACACCCGAGCCCAAGGTTTCCCCACCTTCTAGCTCCAGCGGAGGATCCCTCCGTCCACCAGACAGGGGAACGAGCCCGGGGGTCAGGTCCCGGGCTCGTCCTGTTCTGGCACGAAAGTGGCACTCTCCCGCTTCGCGCATGGACTGCAATCAGTTCTCCTATGTAATGCGTGATGGACCGGCTTTCACCCGGTCCATCACACACATCCAACACTCCTTGGAGGAGAACCAATGAAGATGCGCTCTGGACGCTACGCGTTCCTGGCCCTGGTCATGACGGCCGCTGTGTCCGTCATGATGGCGGCCCCCAGCGGTGCCACCGTGCACAGCTACAACATGGAGATGGTTGAGGGGTCGATCAACGTCAACGACACCATGTTCCAGACCCCGGGTGTCGGTATCGAGGAGTGCCCCGGTGGCACCTCGATCACCGGCACCGTCAACACGACAACCAACACAGTGACCGGTGTCCTGGACATCGAGTCACCGTTCGTGTCGCCCATCGACAGCGAGGACTACGTCCTTGAGGCGACCGGCACTGCCGATACACACGGCACCTACAACGCGGGTGCGGGCACCTTTGCCAACCTGCACTTCACGAACATCACCTTCGTGATCGCCGAGTTCAACACAGAGACCTGCACCACAGGCACCCAGGTGTGCACCGGCACCGCCACACTGAACGTCGGTGGCGGCCTGCACAACGGGGCCACCCTGCCCTTCGCCACAGGGGAGCAGATGTACGTGAACGGTGAGGGTGGCGTGACCAACGTCACGTTCAGCTCCTGCCCCAGCTTCGTCTGGTTCTTCCTGCTGAGTGGGGCGGACCTGTCGATTGGTGAGAACACAGACGTGACCCCCACCCCGCCCGGAGCCATCTTCGAGCAGCTGTGATCGTTGATCAATTGAAACGCCTCTGAACGAGGCAATGGCGATGGGCCCGAGGGACGATCCTCGGGCCCATCGTCGGGCTCCGAGCGAGTTTCCGCCCAGTCCTCACCCCCCGCGCACGGAATGCAAGGCGTCATATGTTGAAATTTGAGGGCCGTGGCGCGCTCTTGCGGCCCTGACGTCTGAGGCTAAGTGGACTCAGATTCGCTGTCGGCGCCTGGCTACGTGCCTCGGGCAGACGAAGCACCTCTAACCCTCAATTGTAAACGGAGCCAGACATGAAGAAGCCACCGACCTTTGGTGTACTGATTGCCCTCCTCGTGGCAACCCTGTCATGGGCGATGGCTCATCCTGGAGGGGCTACGGTGCACGGCTTCGATGTCGTTATGGTCGAAGGGTCCTTGGACGTCAATGACTTGATGATCGAAACGCCAGGTTTCGGCATCGAGGAGTGCCCTGGTTCCACCGAGATCACAGGCACCATCGATGACACAACGGGCACAGTGGCCGGGACGTACGAGGTCTTCGTGCCGTTCGTCTCTCCCGTGGACAGCCAGCCCTATGTCGCCGAAGTCATCGGCACCTCGACCTCACACGGGACCTACAACGCTGGGGCGGAGCAATTCACCGGATTGGAGTTCGGGGACAACACGTTCACGATCTCGGAGTTCGACACGGAGACCTGCCAGCCCTCGACCGAGGTGTGCATGGGCACGTCGACCTTCACCTTCGACGGAGGACTGCACAACGGAGCAACGTTGCCGTTGTCGACAGGTGAACAAATCTACATCAACGGAGCCGGGGAGATCAGCAACGTCACGTTCGCCACGTGCCCGAGCTTCGTGTGGTTCTTCTTGCTCAATGGAGCCTCCTTGACGCTCGGACCTAACACAGGAGCGTCTCCCACCCCGCCCGGTGCGATCTTCGAACAGGAGTGAGGCGCCCGATACCTCCAATCGCTCCCGGTGCCGGCCTCGACGGGGGCCGGCACCGCCCGTCGGGGGCCGCGCAGAACCGGCAGGGTTGGAGGCTCTAGACAGGTGGACGTGCTGCGCGACCCCTCCGCCCGCTCTGTCCGCTCTCGACCGGCTCGCCGGCTGCTCGTCGGGGGGGTGGCCGGGCTGCTGCTGCTCACGGCGGCGTGCAGCGACGACGACGAGCCCAAGGGGGACGGCACGACGACCACCGCGGCCAGCACCACCGCCGGCGGGTCGGACTCGTCGACCACGACCGAGGGCGGCTCCGGCCGCCCGTTGAACGAGAGCGACCTGGTCGATTCGCTGGTCGAGCCCGCCGCGGTGGCCGAGGGCCTGGAGGTGTCCGACACCATCGGTGCCGGCGACTTCCGCCCCGATGTGTGCCCGGGCCAGGAGATCGAGGTGACCTGGGACGACCAGGCCTCCCAATCCCTGCTGCGCACCGGTGGCGCCGGCACCCTGATCGTCAAGCAGTCGGTGCTGGCCTTCTCCTCGGCCGATGTGGCCGACACCTTCGTCGACTCGATGGTGGCCGCGGTGCGGGCCTGCGACCCCTCGGTGCAGATCGAGGACGTGCCCGACGTGGCCGAGCGGACCTCCCGGTTCACCGCGGCCCAGGGCGGCCCTCCGACGGCCGCCGGTGCCCTGCTGCGCCAGGGGTCCCACGTGGCCTACCTGGAGGCCTCAGGGGCGCCCGAGGTCGACTTCAACGCCGTGGTCGACCCCGAGCTCCTGACCCAGATGGCCGAGCTCCTGCCCGAGTAGGCGCCGCGCCCGCCGCCCGAGCAGGGCGGCGCTGAACCCGGCCGCTGCCCGCTGCCCGCGCCCGCTGGCGCTGCATCGCCGATCGCCGATCGCCGACCGGTGGCCCCGCGGCTTGCGGCGCAGCCGGCGTGAGCCGCACGGGATCGCCTGACGGCCTGACCGCACGGGCCCCTTGCTCGGCGGCGAACTGCCGTCAGCACGACGCCCTCACCAGGCTCTTTAGCGCCACTCGATGACGAGATGCAAGAAAACGGTGCATCGCGCATCTTCGGCAAGGTACACTTGTCACAACAGCAGGCCGCGCGGCCGTTCCCCTGCGGGGGGGTGGGCTGGCAGTTCGCCGGTCGCGGGGGCTGGTTCTCCTCAGCAGGTACTCACATCGGGGGAAGCATCCGCCACCGTGCTGACCTGCAACGCATGACGGCTGACGCAGGGAGCTCGACCATGGCGCGTGGACACGGTGGACTCGATGGCGACCCCGGGGCGCCCCCACCGCATGCTCCCACGCCCGCTCGGCCCCGGTTGATCACCCGTGTCCGTCGTTCGGCCTTCGTCGCCCTCATCGCCGTCCTCGGGGTGGCCACCTTGGTGAGCGTGGCCATCGCCCAGTTCGTGGGCCGCCCCGACGCCGCCCTGATGACCCGCTTCACGCTGGCCCACGTGGCCGCCTTCCTCGTCATGGGGGCCGTCGCCCTGCTGGTGGCCCGGCGCAGCACCAAGGTGGTCGAGTCGGTCTTCCAGCAGGAGGACAAGCTCATGCTGGCCGTGGCCCACGAGGTGCGCAGCCCCCTGAGCCGCATGCTGGTGGCGTTGGACGAGGGCAGCTCCGGCGACCTGGTGCCCGACGCGGCCATGAAGCAGGCCATGGGCCAGGGCGAGGCCCTGGCCGAGCTCATCGACGACCTGCTGGAGACGGCGCGGGTGATGTCCGGCGCCCTGCCCATGCCGTCCGAGGAGGTGCGGCTGGACGAGGTGTCGACCCGGATCGTCCACACCGGCTCCTTCGGCGCCGCCACCGTGGAGCTCGACCTCGAGCCCCACACGGTGGTCGGTAGCCCCCGGCTCATGCGCCGAGCGGTGAGCAACCTGGTGCGCAACGCCGCCCAGCACGCCTACTCCGCGGGCCCGGGCTCCATCCGGGTCCAGGTCCGGGCCGGTGGGGTGGTCGTCGAGGACGACGGCCCCGGCGTCCCGGAGGAGAAGCTGGACGCCCTGCGCTACGAGACCCCGTTGAAGCATCGAACCTCGGGCCTCGGCCTGGGACTGACCGGGTGGGTGGCCGAGTTGCACGGCGGACGCCTCGTGCTGGCCAACCGACCGGACGGCGCGGGCTTCCGCGCCCACATCGAGCTGCCGACGCAGCTCGTCGGCGACATGTCCGGAGAAGGAGACGACGTCCTGTGAGACTTCTGCTGTTGGAAGACGATCCCGACCTGCGTGGCCCCTACGCCCGTCGGTTGCGGTCCGAGGGGCACGCGGTCGACGAGGTCGACACGCTCGAGGGGGCCCGCACGGCGATGATGGACGTCGATTACGACTGCCTGGTCTTCGACCGGTTGGTGCCGGACGGGGACTCGCTCGAGCTCCTGGCCGAGATGTGGGAGGCGGGCCAGCGGCCCCCGATCCTGCTGCTGTCGGCGCTGGGCGACGGTGACGAACGGGTCCGGGGCCTGCAGGCCGGGGCGGCCGACTACGTCCCCAAGCCGGTGCGCCTCGACGAGCTCGCCCTGCGGGTGTCCAACCTCATGGTCCGCTCGACGGGCGGCTCGGCGGCGCCGGTCCGCCTGGGCCGGGTCACCATCGACCGGTCTCGCCACCACGTCGAGATCGAGGGGCGGACAGTGCACCTCACCCGGCAGCAGTACTCGGTGCTCGACCACCTGGTGGTCAACCGGCACCGCCTGGTCACCACCGAGGAGCTGCTGGAGCACTGCTGGGACTGCAACCGGCACCTGTTCGCCAACCCGCTGCACTCGCAGATCACCCGGCTGCGCTCGACGTTCCGGGGTCACATCGTCTTCGCCTCCGTGCGGGGGCAGGGCTACGAGATGCGGGTCATCAGCAAGGACGACGGTGCCGACGACGAGATCGCGTCCAGCGAGGCCTCGTAAGCGGATGCCTCTCATGAGGAGCGGACCGGCGAGATCGGGAACCGCTCCCGGACATGCGGGCAACACCTACGTGGCGGCTGGCGCGGGCGGGCTCCTCCCCCCGACGGCCACCTCCTCCATCGCACCAGTCCCGGGGCTCGTCCCCGGACCCACGACACTCGGATAGGGCGCATGGCCCCTCGTTCACGGCTCTCCCAGGCCGACCCCATCGGTCCGGCACCCGCCCGACCCCGGCTCCTGGCTTGGGTCCGGCGGTCCGCCCTGGCCGTGCTGCTGGCCCTCCTGGGCCTGGCCGCGCTGGCGTCGTGGGTCGCCGGCGCGGTCGTCGGCCGGCGCGTCATCGGCCGGTCCGACTCCGACGGCGAGGCCATGGGTGACCTGGTCGTGGCCCTCGGCCTGACCCAGCTCGTGGTCTTCGCCGGGCTCGGGCTGCTGGCCTATGCGGTGGCCCGCCGCAGCACCCGGGTGGTCGAGGACGTCTTCCGCCACGAGGACCGTCTGATGCTGGCCGTCGCCCACGAGATCCGCAGCCCGCTGGCCCGGCTGCTGGTGAGGCTGGACGAGGGCATCGACGGGACCGTGCCGACTGAGCTGGCGGTCAAGGAGGCAGCCATCGACGCGTCGACGCTCAGCGAGCTGATCGACGACCTCATGGAGGCGGCCCGGGTGATGTCGGGGGCGATGGTCCTGCCGTCCGAGGTGGTGCGGGTGGACGAGGTCGTCGGCGCGGTGGCCCGGAGCCACACGAGGGGCGACGTGCGCATCGTGGTCGAGGCCCCTCCCACCACCCTGGTCGGCAGCCCGCGCCTCCTGCGGCTGGCGGTGAGCAACCTGGTGCGCAACTCGATCCGCCACGCCTACGGGGGTCGGGGCGGGGTGGTGCACATCGAGGTCACAGCGGACGGCGTGACGGTCACCGACGAGGGCGCGGGGATCCCACCCGAGCGCCTGGACGAGCTGCGGCGTGACATCCCCCGGGGCCTGCGGCGGGCCCGCTCGGGCCTGGGCCTGGCGCTGGCCGGCTGGGTGTCGGACGTCCACGGCGGTCACCTCGAGCTGGCCAACCGGGCCGAGGGTGGTCTGGAGGCTCAGCTGGTGGTGCCCGTCGAGCTGCGGGAGGCTGTGGCCGAGCCCGCCGGCGAGCCGCCGCCGGCCGGCCCCTGACCACTCCCAGGGGTCCCGCCGCCCTCCTGTTGTCGCAGGTCAGAGGCGAGTTGCGAACCACCTGAGCACTTCGGGCAATACGGATGTGAAGGCTGTCACCCGCCGACGGGCGGGTGACGCACTCCGCACCCCTCGGGTGTGCTGCGGCGCACCAGCGTGGGGCGCGACCGAGCTACCCGCCGACGAACCAGGACGACGCAACACGATGGCTCCCCATCTCTCGAGCGCCTTGCACGACGTAGCCTCCTCCTCCTCTCCCATCCCCGATCCGGGTTCGGACGACGCGACCTTCGTCGACCCGGACGCCCTGCGCGTCCTGGTGCTGGAGGACGATCCGGTGCTCCGCCGGTCCTTCGCCAACCGGCTGCGCAGCGAGGGCCACGTCGTCGACGAGGCCTCGACGCTGGCCGGCGCCCGGGCTGCTCTGGCCGAGGCCGAGTACGGCTGCCTCGTCCTCGATCGCATCGTCCCCGACGGCGATGCCCTCGAGCTGGTGGCCGAGCAGCGCGACCAACCGGGCCGGGCCCCGGTGCTGGTCCTGTCGGGCCTGGGGGCCGTCGACCAGCGCGTCAAGGGCCTGGCGGTGGGCGCCGACGACTACGTGTCCAAGCCGGTGCGGCTCAAGGAGCTCGCTCTCCGGGTACGGAACCTGGCCGAGAAGGCCGAGTCGTCGGAGTGGGGTCCGGTGCACCTCGGAGGGGTCGTGGTCGACCGCGAGCGGGATCGGGTCACCATGGACGGGGCCGAGGTGCACCTGACCCCACATCAACACGCCGTGCTCGACTACCTGGTCGCCCACCGGGAGCGCATGATCGCCACCGAGGAGCTGCTGGAGCACTGCTGGGACGGCGGTCGCCCGCTGTTCGCCAACCCGCTCCACTCGCAGGTGACCCGGCTGCGGCGCATCTTCGCCGGCCGGCTCCGGATCGAGTCGGTGCGGGGCGCGGGCTACGTCCTGAAGGTGGACGAGGTGGCGCCGCCAGCGACCCCGTGCCGGGGGAGGGTCCGGGTGACCTCTGACGGGCGGCACCGGCACACAGGAGAATGACCGGGAGCGAGGGCGGTCCGACGACCATCGTGGTCTCGGGCCGGGGCCATGCCCGCCGACGCCCCCGCGGGACCGACGTCGAGGTGAGAGACGTCGCACCGCCGGGTCGGACGAGCAGGTAGGCCCATGATCGTCGGGTGGAGGGCCAGGCGGTGAGGGTCTTGGTGGTGGATGACGAGATGCGCGTGTGCCGGAGCTACTCGGCGCGGCTGCGGGCCGACGGCCACGCGGTGGACGAGGCGCGCAGCCTGCCCGGGGCCCGGGCCGCCTTGGTGGACGTGGACTACGACTGCGTCGTGGTCGGCACCCTGGCGGCGGACGGCGGCCCCCGAGAGATGATCGCCGAGGCGCGCCGGCAGAGGCCCACCCGCCCGGTCCTGGTCGTGTCGGGAGGCGACGACGCCGATCGGCGGATCGAGGCCCTGGAGGCCGGGGCCGACGACTCCATCGCCCGGCCGGTGTCGCTCGACGAGCTGTCCCTGCGGGTCCGCAAGCTGATCGTCCGGGGGTCGTCGCCCCGGCCCGCCGACGCCGCCGAGCGCCTCGGCCGGGTGGCCCTCCACCGCGGCCGCCGGGAGGTCACCGTGGACGGCCGGCGCATCGGCCTGACGCCGATCCAATACGCCTTGTTCGAGTACCTGCTGGCCAACCGGAGCCGCATCGTCAGCGCCGCCGAGCTGCTCCAGCACTGCTGGGACTGGAACCATCCGGCTCGGGCCAACCCCCTGCCGCCGCAGATCTCGCGGTTGCGGAAGGCGTTCCAGGGAGCGGTGCGGATCGAGTCCACCCGGGGCGTGGGCTACCGACTGCGGGTCGTCGACCCCGAAGCGTCTCCTTCCGGCTTCTGAGCGTGACGGATGGCTCGTCGTACCCCTAGGGTGGGTACATGGACCTTCCGCCGCGCACATCCGGCAAGGTCTGGCATGGTCTGATGGCGAGCGGACCCGTCAGAGGAGTGGCGGCAAGCCAGGGGGTAGACGATGCAAGGCAGTAGCTCGAGTTCGTCGGCAGGTTGCTGAGTGGGTGCGCCGGGAATGAGCCTGGTGCGGGGCGGCGGCCGGACAGAGCCAATCGATCGGTCGGTCCCGTGTGGCCGACGACAGCACGGGACCCGTCCCGGCCTGGCGCGCGGGCGCCCGCCGAGCGAGGACGGTGAGGAGGTGTACCGCGCCCACGTGGCCACGGTGCACCGTTACCTGGCCTCGCGGGTCGGCTTCGAGATGGGGGAGGAGCTGACGGCTCAGACCTTCGTCGAGGCGTGGGCCCGCCGGGACGCCTTCGACCCCGAGCGGGGCTCGCAGGTGGCCTGGTTGCTGGGCATCGCCACCAACGTCCTGCGCCACCACCTCCGCCAGGAGCGGCGCCGAGCCCGGGCCCACATGGCCCTGGCCGCCCAACGCCGCTTCACCACGCTGGCCGACTCGCTGCAGGACGAGGTGTCCGACGCCATGTCGACCGTGGAGAGGACCGCAGCCGTCCAGGTCGCCCTGGGCCAGGTCGACGGGGCCGACCGCGAGGTCCTGGTGCTGGCCGCCCAGCCCGACGTGACCTACCGGGCCATCGCTGAGCACCTGGGCATCCCGGTGGGCACCGTGCGGTCGCGGCTCAGCCGCGCCCGCCGCCGCCTGGCCGCCGAGGTCAACTCCCTCTGACGCGCCGCGGGCCGGCGGGGGCGATCTGCCGTCGCCGCCCGCTCGGCGCGCCCGTCCACAGTCGAACCCCGCCCCAGCCGGCCAGGGGCGAGGCCGGCACGCTCGTCCCCGAGCGGGCGGCGATCGGGCCGTGGATGGGTGGGGCCACAGGCGAGGCACTGGCCGCCGACATCCCTGGTTGGTACCCTTCCGATTGGTTGAGCGGTGCCTCCCCCTCGACCCTCATAGGCCTCGGTGCTCCGTCCTGTCGCGTCGGGGTACCGATGAGCCAGGTCCGTGCGTTCCTGCCGGCGTCGGACCGTCCATGGCTCAGGGGCGGCCGCCCGTACCCACCTTTCCCCCGGGTGCGGGCGGCTCCCTCACCTGGCAGCCGCCGAAACTTCGCTGCGGAGACCATTAGGCGCAGGTTCGGCAAGGTTGGCTCGGACATGGTGAGTGCAGGCACTTCTCCCGGACTGTGGTTCCGGGGGTGGTGTCGTGCGGAAGTGTTCATCGACAGGGGGGATCCCTAATCATGTTGTCCAGACGTTCGCTCATCGCATTGACCACGCTCGTGGTCGCGATGCGCGCCTTCGCTTTTGCCCTCCCCCCCTGGACTGGCGGTAGGTTCCGAAGGGTCTGACGCCCGGGTCGCAGAGGAGCTCTCCCTCTCCCTGGTCGACGGTCAGATCCTCCTCCGAGACGCCGAGGAGCCCCGCGCTCTCGAGCAGCCGACGACCATCGCCGGCACCTACGACACCGGCCTGGGCGGCACCGGGGTGATCTCCGGCGCGACGTTCTCGACGCCGACGCTGTCGATCGAGCAGGACATCACCTCCCCGTTGGTGGAGACCGCGTACATCGACGCCTCCTTCACCCAGGTCGGCGCCATCACCGGCTCCATCACCCCCGAGGGCGCGGTCCTGGTGAACGTGGACGTGCGGGTCGATCTCCACATCGAGATCGGTGACCCGGCCTTCTACTGGGCCGACTGCGCGGCCACCCCGGTGCACCTGGCCCTGCAATCCACCGCTCCCTACGACCCCGACAGCGGGCAGGTGACCCTGGCCGACCCGGACTTCACCATCCCCACCATCCCGACCACCCCCGACTGCAACACCCAGGTCAGCCCCACCATCAACGCGCAGCTGGCCGGCGCCGGCCACGCCCTGACCATGACCCTGGCCGGTGAGATCGAGCTGCCGCCCCCACCCGGGTGCCCGACGGTGACCACCCTGGCCGTGGATCCCGCGACCGGCTCGCGCCTGGACGACCCGGTCACGCTCACCGCCACCGTGATCGAGGACCCGGCCGCGGCGGCGGTGCCCGAGTGCGTCGAGGCCGAGGGTGCCCCCGCCGGGTTCGTGGACCTCTACGACGGGGCCACCCTGGTCGAGACGCTGGCCCTGGCCGCCGACGGCACCGCCACCCTGACCACCGAGGACCTGTTGGCCGGGCACCGCTCCCTGCGGGCCTCCTACCGGGGCCAGGAACCGTTCTCCGGCTCGGCCTCGCCGGCCGTGCCCTACCTGGTGGCCGCGCCGCCGACGATCACGTCCACGTTGCCGGCCTTCATCGAGATCGGCGCCGCCCCCGTCGAGCTCCAGGTCACCGCCCGCAACGTCGATCTCGGCGCCGGCATCGAGCGGGCCCGCCTGGACCTCACCCTGGCCCGCACGCTGGGGAACGGTCCCTCACCCCTGACCGGGTCACCGTGGAACGCAAGGTCGGCGACGCCTGGGTGGCCCTGCCGCTCGACGGGTCCGGGACCCTCACCGGGGCCTTCGAGGTCGGTGACAGCAGCGGTACCGACCTGGCCGCCGGCGCGGACGCGGTCGAGACCCTGCGCATCGCCGTGGGCCGGACCGTCGCCACCAGCCCCGGCCCTGTCCGCCTCACCTACGCCGTGACCGAGCTGGACGGGGGCGGGAACGCCGTCCGGACCGTGGCCACCGCCCAGAGCCCCTCCCTCCTGGTCGAGGCCAACCGGCGGCCCGCCACCATCACCTTCCCCGCCCCCTTCTTCGGCGGCCCGGTCTCTCCTCCGGTCGTCCGCCAGGGCAACACGGTCCAAGTGTTGGCGAATGTCACCGGCATCGGGGGGGCCGGAGCCTCGGGGACGGCAGAGATCTGGCTGAACGGGCGGCGGATCGACGTCCAGGTGGCCAACACCACCGATGACGTCCGGCGCGACATCCCCGTGGTGAACGGCACCATCAAGGGGAACTCGACCTGCCGGCCGACATCGTCCCGGGCTCGTACCAGGTGACGTTCAAGTACTCCGGTGACGCCCTGTTCCTGCCCGGCCAGAACACGGCCACCCTCACGGTGCAGCCCTCGATCGGCCCGATCTACACCTGCCGCATCGTCGGATCGGCCGCCAACCGGTTCAACGCCAACCTCGTCGCCCTGGGCAACCTGCCGGGGACGGCCCCCGCCGGGGCCGTCCCGGTCGACCACCTGAGCGTGGCCCTTTTCTACGGGCGGGGCGTCAACACTCAGAGCCTGGCGACCGATGTCCTCGAGACCGGGCCCAACCCGGCGGAACCTGACGGCGTGACGGGCGTCCAGCGAGTGACCTTCGGCTTCGAGCCTGGAGGGACGGGCACGGCTACCCACGTCGATCGCACCGGCACCCAGATGAACAATGCCGATCCGGCCAACCCCGATGCGATCATCGGGTTCCTGGGGGAGACGGGGGCGCCGGTGATCGAAGGGGCTCCCGGTGAGGTGGCGCCGGTGGAGCTGGCCTCGGTGACCATCGAGACCATCGACAGCTTCGAGTTGCCGAGCACCATCACCTGCACGCCGCGGGACGAGGCGACCGTCCTGGGTCGGGTCACCATCGCCGGGACGACTCTGGTGGTGGACGCGCCGCGGCCCACCCGGGGCGGCGACCCGGTGACCCTCACCGCCACGACGGCGCCGGACGACGGGTACGTCGAGTTCCTGGATGGGGACACCACCATCGGGTTCGTGGCCGTGGAGGGCGGCGCTGCCTCGCTGGTCACCACGGACCTGGCTGCCGGTGAGCATCAGCTGCGGGCTCGTCACGTCGGGGGCCTCCTGGCCGCCTCCACCTCCTCCGAGACGGTGCCCCTCACCGTTCTGCCCGAGCACGAGTGCCCGGGCTTCGTGGCCGAGGGCTCCGGGGCAGTGGTGCGCCTGGTGTACCTGGAACTGTTGGGCCGTTGCCCGGATCAGGCCGGGTTCGATCACTGGCTGGCCCGTTTGGAGGGTGGGACGTCGCAGCAGGCGTTCGCTGATGTGATCTCGGCATCGGCCGAGGCGCGGCGGGTGGTGGCCAACGACGCCTACCGGACCATGCTCGGCCGCGACGGCGACCCGGCCGGCCTGGCGTTCTGGGCCGAGCGGTTGCGGACGGGTCGCTACGACGAGCTGCTGACCGCCATCGGTGACACCGAGGAGTACTGGTCCCAGGCTGGTTCCACCAACGAGGGGTTCGTGACCCGGACCTACCAGCGGGTCCTGCAACGGGATCCCGATGCCGCGGGCCTGGCCTACTGGACCAGCCGCCTCGATGGTGGTGAGGCTCGGTTCGTGCTGTTGCGCACGTTCACCCGCCTGGTGGAGCCGGCCCGGGTGATCGTGGTCCAGTCCTACGACGAGATCCTGGACCGGGCCCCCACCGCAACCGAGATCGAGAACCAGGTCGAGCGGTTCCGGGCCGACGGCAACCGCTCCGCCCTCTACGGCCGCCTCATCGGCACCGCCGAGTTCGTCACCCGGGCCCAGAGGCTCCCCAACCCCGAGGACTGAACCCCGTCCCCCCGCCGGGTGGCCTGGTCGAGGCCCGTTCCTCGACCGGGCGACCGCCTGGGGGGCGATGTGATCTCGGTGGGTCGGCCTCCTGTGCCGGCCCACCGATCGAGCCCGGTCCGTGCGTTCCTGCCGGCGCCGGACCACCAGCGGCTCACGGACCGGCCGCCCGCCCCATCCCCCGGGGCGGGCGGCCCTCCCGTGCCGGCCCCCCCGGAGGGGAACGGTCGGCGGACCTTTGGCACTCGGGGCTTGCGAGTGCCAAACGGCGGTCGTAGGGTTGGCACTCGGCACGAGAGAGTGCCAGCCGCCCCGATCTCGGGGAGATGAACCTCGGTCCCCAGCGTGGGGGCCCAGCCGACTACGGAGGCGCAATGAACCTTCAGCCGCTCGACGATCGCATCGTCGTCCGCCCCGGTGATGCCGAGGCCACGACCGCCAGTGGGCTGGTCATCCCCGACACCGCCAAGGAGAAGCCCCAGCAGGGCGAGGTCCTGGCCGTGGGCGAGGGTCGCTGGAACGAGGATGGCGACGAGCGCATCCCCGTGGGCATCGAGGTGGGCGACACCGTCGTCTACTCCAAGTACGGCGGCACCGAGATCACCTCGGACGGTGAGGACCTGCTGATCCTCAACGCCCGTGACGTGCTCGCCAAGATCACCAAGTAGGAGCCCCCATGCCCAAGATGCTCAAGTTCGACGACGAGGCCCGCCGCGGCCTGGAGGCCGGCGTCAACAAGCTGGCCGACGCGGTCAAGGTCACCCTCGGCCCGCGAGGCCGCAACGTGGTGCTGGAGAAGAAGTTCGGCGCCCCCACCATCACCAACGACGGCGTGTCCATCGCCCGCGAGGTCGAGCTGGAGGACCCCTACGAGAACATGGGCGCCCAGCTGGTGAAGGAGGTCGCCACCAAGACCAACGACGTCGCCGGTGACGGCACCACCACCGCCACCGTCCTGGCCCAGGCCCTCGTGAAGGAGGGCCTCCGCAACGTGGCCGCCGGGGCCAACCCCATGGCCCTGAAGCGGGGCATCGACAAGGCCGTCGAGGCCGCCGTCGAGGCCGTCCGCGACCAGGCCCGCGACATCGACGACCGCTCCGAGATCGCCCAGGTGGCCACCATCTCGGCCAACAACGACAGCGCCATCGGCGAGGTCCTGGCCGACGCCATCGACAAGGTGGGCAAGGACGGTGTCGTCACCATCGAGGAGTCCAACACCTTCGGCATGGACCTCGAGTTCACCGAGGGCATGCAGTTCGACAAGGGCTACCTCTCGCCGTACTTCGTCACCGACGCCGAGCGCCAGGAGGCCGTCATCGAGGACGCCTACGTGCTCTACGTGGAGGGCAAGATCTCCTCGGTCCAGGACATGCTCCCGGTGCTGGAGAAGGTCATGCAGACCGGCAAGCCGCTGCTGATCGTGGCCGAGGACGTCGAGGGCGAGGCCCTGGCCACCCTGGTGGTCAACAAGATCCGCGGAACCTTCAACTCGGTGGCCGTCAAGGCCCCCGGCTTCGGCGAGCGCCGCAAGGCCATGCTGGCCGACATGGCCGTCCTCACCGGCGGCCAGGTCATCTCCGAGACCGTGGGCCTCAAGCTCGACGGCGTCACCATCGACCTGCTGGGCCGGGCCCGGAAGATCGTGGTCACCAAGGACGACACCACCATCGTCGAAGGGGCCGGTTCCGAGGACGACGTCAAGGGTCGGATCAACCAGATCAAGCGCGAGATCGAGGACACCGACTCCGACTGGGACCGCGAGAAGCTCCAGGAGCGCCTGGCCAAGCTGGCCGGCGGCGTGGCCGTGGTGAAGGTCGGCGCCGCCACCGAGGTGGAGCTCAAGGAGAAGAAGCACCGCATCGAGGACGCCCTCTCCGCCACCCGCGCCGCCATCGAGGAGGGCGTGGTGCCCGGTGGTGGCACCGCCCTGCTGCGCAGCCGCCCCCGGGTGGCCGACGTGGCCGAGAAGCTCGACGGCGACGAGGCCACCGGAGCCAAGTCCGTCTTCACCGCCCTGGAGGCCCCGGCCCGGCTCATCGCCGACAACGCCGGCTTCGAGGGTGCGGTCATCGTGCGCGACGTGGAGGCCAAGAAGGGCGCCCACGGCTTCAACGCCGCCACCGGCGAGTTCGAGGACCTGCTCAAGGCCGGCGTGCTCGACCCGGCCAAGGTGACCCGGGCCGCGCTGCAGAACGCAGCGTCCATCGCCGGCCTCCTGCTCACCACCGAGGCCATCGTGGCCGACAAGCCCGAGGACGAGCCGGCCATGCCCGGTGGCGCCGGAGGCATGGGTGGCATGGGAGGCATGGGCGGGATGATGTGACGTCCCCCGGGACGCCGCTCACCTGAGCACCTGATCCACGACGAGGCCCGGGCCCAGCGCCCGGGCCTCGTCCGTTCTGCCCACCGAACGCACCGTCCGGGCGTGGCCCTGGGCACCGAGGGCGGCGAGCGGCCACATCGGTTCGGTCCACGGGAGCGCCGTCACCGGCGCGGCCATGACAGGACAGGTGCCGGCATCCGGGTCGGAGGAGCGCCGGGGGTGGCCGTAGGATCGGCGGCCATGGACCGACCCCCGGCCGACCCGGCCAAGCTCCGCACGGCCTGGATCGAGTGGGAGACGGGCGAGACGCCACCCGGCCGCGTCGTCAGCAACCTGAAGACCGGCGGGTTCCGGGTCGTGCTGGAGCACCTGGCCGCCGAGGCCGGCACCGAGGCCCCGGGCGGGGCCGACGCCACCCGGCTGCTGGCGGTCTGGATGGAGTGGGAGACCGGCGACACCCCACCCGGTGCGGTGCTGGTGGCCATGGCCGAGGCCGGGGGCCGCGGCCTGCTCGACGCGCTGGTCGACGCCGCCGTGGCGGCTGCGGCCAGTGCCCCGCCCGAGGGGTGAGCCGCGGATGAGCGCCCGGGAGGAGGCTCCGGCCCTGGCCGTCCCCCTGGCCGGACGGGGTGGCCCCCAGCGCATCCCCCGGCCACCCGGCGGTGTCGGCCCGGGAGCGCCGGCCCCGTGGGCGGACCTGCCCGACGAGGCTCGCCGCCCCTCGGTGGACGACGTCCGTCGGGCCCTGGCCGCGGCCGGCCCGGCCCGCCCGTCACCGGTCGAGCGGCACGGCTTCTCGGTCGCCAGCCTGCCGGCCGAGGTGCGGGCCCTGGCCCGGGCCGAGGACGTGGCCGCCGTGCCCTCGGCCGTGCTGGCCCCGCTCTACGACCGGGACGGCGAGGCCTGGGTGGTGCTCACCCGGCGCAGCCTGGCCATGCGGGCCCACGCCGGCGAGGTCAGCTTCCCGGGCGGCCGGGCCGAGGTCGGCGACGCGGACCTGGTCGCCACCGCCCTGCGGGAGGCCGAGGAGGAGATCGGCCTCGATCCCGCCACCGTGGAGGTGGTGGGGGAGCTGGACCACCTGGCCACCCTCACCAGCGGCTCCTTCATCGTCCCGTGGGTGGGGGTCATGGCCGGCCCGCCGGAGCTGCGACCCGAGTCGTCCGAGGTCGACACCGTGCTCCACGTCCCCCTCTCGGAGCTGATGAGCCCCGGGGTCTTCCGGGAGGAGCGCTGGTCGTTCGGGCCCACCACCAGCCGGCCCATCGTCTTCTTCGACATCGTGGGCGACACGGTGTGGGGCGCCACCGCGGCCATGCTCCGCCAGCTCCTCGGCCTCGTCACCGGCACCGTGGCCCGGGGCGAGATGGGCCACGACTGAGGGCGACGACCGGTCCAGGTCACTTCTGAGGCGCCAGCGCACATCGGGACGTGCGCTGGCGCCTCAGAAGAGCGGGACACCCGCCCGGCCTCGATTCTGAGGCGCCACGGCCCGTGGGAGCGTGCGGTGGCGCCTCAGAACGGGAAGCGGGGGTCAGGGGCAGGCGCAGGGGGTGTAGGAGCAGGTGGGGCAGCCGGCGGCGTAGCGCTGGGCGGCGTCGTCGAGGGACAGGCCCAGCTGCTCGGCCAGCGAGGCCAGCCAGGCCAGCACGTCGCCCAGCTCGTGGAGCTGCTGCTCGGGGGTGCCCTTGCGGGCCGCCTGGGCCAGCTCGCCCACCTCCTCGGCCAGCCAGGCCACGGTGGCCGGCCGGCCCCGGGCCGCGTCGCGGCTTCCGAAGGCCTCACCGATCCGGCGCTGGAAGTCGGCGATGTCCACCGCCGCACCCTATGGCCGGCGTCATCGGCGCCGGGCGCCTGAACCGGGGCTGAACGGCGACCCCTCCGGTGTTTGCATGGTTCGTGCGATGATTGGCGACGTGGTGCGCCGTGTCGGGACGAAGATCGGTCGAGGGGTGCGGACCCATCCCATCCGTGCCGCGCTGGCGCTCGTCGTCCTGCTCGCCGGGTGCGGCTACGCCTGGAACCAGGTCCGCCCGTTCGTGGGCCTGCCCGACGGTGAGGTCAGCCGCACGCTGCCCGAGGCCCCCCGCCTCACGGCCGAGCCGGGCGAGACGATCTACCGCATCGACGCCACCGAGTCCTCGGCCACCTACGCGGTGGCGGAGACCATCGTCGGTCGGGGCGCGGGCACGGCCGAAGGCACCACGCAGGCCATCGCCGGCGACATCGCCCTGAACCGGGGGCGGCCGGCCCGCAGCCGAGTGGGCGACATCGTCATCGACCTGCGCCAGCTCCGCTCGGACAACTCGCTGCGCGACCGGCGCCTCCGGGCCGACTTCCTGGCCTCCGACGACCACCCCCTGGCCCGGTTCGCCACCACCTCGGTCGAGGACCTGCCCGCCTCGCTGCCCGAGAGCGGTGAGGTGTCCTTCACCCTGGCCGGCGACCTCACGGTGAAGGAGACCACCCTCCCGGCGGAGTGGGACGTCACCGGCCACATGGTGGGCGACGAGCTCACCGCCACCGCCACCACCACCATCGCCATGTCCGACTACGAGATCGGCCCCATCAGCATCGCCGGCCTGGTCCGCACCGAGGACGAGGTGACCCTGACCCTGGAGCTGGTGGCCGCCGATCCCACCAAGCGGGACATCCCCACCGAGCTGCCGCCCCTCCCCGAGGACGAGCGGGCCACCGGTGGGCCGTCGTTCGCCCGGGCCGTCCAGCCCATCCTGGAGGCCAACTGCGCCTCGTGCCACAACGAGGGCCAGATCGGCTCGCACGTCCTGGGCCTCGACACCGCCGGCGACGCCGCCGAGTACGCCGATGGCATCTCCGTGGCCGTCAACGCCGGCTACATGCCGCCGTGGCCGGCCTCCGACGAGGGCATCCCCCTCCGGCACCCCCGCACCCTCTCCGACGAGGACATCGCCACCGTCAAGGCCTGGGCCGATGCCGGGGCCCCGCTGGACGTGGCCGCCCGCACCCCGCTGGAGCCGGTGCCCGACGCCGATGTCCCCACCCCCCGCACGGACCTGGCCCTGAAGATGGCCGAGCCCTACGCCGGCTCCATCGACAACCCCAACGACTACCGCTGCTTCACCCTCGACCCCGGCTTCACCGAGCCCACCTACATGACGGGCTACTCCTTCGTGCCCGACGAGATGTCGGTGGTGCACCACGCCCTCGTCTACAAGGTGGACGCCGAGGCCCACCAGGAGGCCATGGAGAAGGAGGGCGAGGGCGGCCGGCCCGGCTGGGAGTGCTACGTGGGCACCGGGTTGCGCACCGCGCCGGCCCTCGACGGCGGCCTGGAGGGCAAGTCCGACCTGGTGGCCGGATGGGTGCCGGGCCAGCGGCCCCTCGACTTCGGTGACGACCGGGGCTTCCTGTTCGAGCCCGGCGACGTGCTGATCGCCCAGATCCACTACCACTACGACCACGCCGACACCCCGGCCGACCAGTCCGAGCTGCGCCTCCAGCTGGCGCCGGACGACGCCGAGGTGCGGGCCCTCGAGGTGGCCAACCCCATCGCCCCGGTGGAGATCCCGTGCCCCGAGGGCGCCGACGACGGCCCCCTGTGCGACCGGGACGCCGCCCTGGAGCGCATCCTCGAGGACTACGACGGCATCGCCGCCGCCATCCCCGGCGCCGTGCTCGAGGCCTGCGATCGCGAGATCGAGGAGTACGCCGGCCAGACCGACGGCATCGGGTCGACGTCGTGCGACTACGACGTCCACGGCAGCGGCGAGATCATCGACGTGCTGGGCCACATGCACGAGCTGGGCCGGAGCTTCCGCATGACCCTCAACCCCGGCACGCCGGGCGAGAAGGTCCTGCTCGACATCCCGACCTGGAACTTCGACTGGCAGCTGAACTACCAGCCCGTCGAGGAGATCCGGGTGGAGGAGGGCGACACCCTCCGCATCGAGTGCACCTGGGACCGGGGCCTCCGCTACGACGAGGAGCCCAAGTACCTGCTCTTCGCCGAGGGCACCGAGGACGAGATGTGCTTCAGCACCTACACGCTGCTCCCCGACGAGGAGACGCGGTCCGACGAGGAGTGACCCGAGCCCCCGACCGCCCGGCGGCCGGGGCGGTCGGGGCCTCTCGCGGCCTCAGGCGGCGTCGGCCGCAGCTCGGACGGCGGCCAGGTCGATCTTGACCATGCCGAGCATGGCCCGCATGGCCCGATCGGTCCGCTCGCGGTCGGGGTCGTTCAGGAGCTCGATCATGCCGGTGGGGACGACCTGCCACGACAGGCCGTATCGGTCCTTCAGCCACCCGCACTGGCTCGCCTCCCCGCCGTCGAGGAGCGTCTCCCAGTAGCGGTCGACCTCGGCCTGGTCGTGGCAGGCGATCTCGAACGAGACGGCCTCGTCGAAGGTGAAGTGGGGCCCGCCGTTGATGGCCACGAAGGCCTGGCCGTCGAGCTCGAAGGCCACGGTCAGCACCGTCCCGGCCGGACCGGGGCCGGCCTCCCCGTAGTAGGTGACGTCGGTGATCTTCGAGTTGGGGAAGACCGACACGTAGAACTCGGCGGCCTCCTGGGCCTGGGTGTCGAACCAGAGGTTGGGGGTGATCTGGGGCACGGGACTCTCCTGTCACTCGGGGCGGCGTGGGTGCCACCCCTTCCGACGGGGTCCGGGCCCGGAACTCATCGCCGGTGGCTCACCGTGGCGGAGCGCCGGTGGCCGTCATCGGTCCTGTGCCGGGGCCGGGGGCGGCGGCCGGCCCGGAAGAGGCGCACACCGCCCGGAGGTCCGGACGGTGTGCGCACGTGAGCCTCCTGGTCGGGGTGGCGGGATTTGAACCCACGGCCTCTTCGTCCCGAACGAAGCGCGCTGCCAAGCTGCGCCACACCCCGTGAACCGTCGACGTTACCCGCGTCGGGGGGCCGCCCTCCAACGCGTCTCGGCGGCCGCTCCGGTCGGTCGCCCGGAGGGCCGGACCACCGGTGGTCAGGGGGCGACGGCGTCGGCGACGGGCTCCTCGCCGTCGTGCCACTCGCCCCCGCCCAGCAGGGTGGTGGCGGCCCGGCGGAGGCGGAAGGGGTCGAGCGGCTTGGTGATCCACCCGTCGGCCTGGGACCGGCGGGCCAGGAAGGCGTCGTGGACCCGGTCCAGGAGCATGAGCACGGCCACGGGCTCCAGCCGGCCCGCGCCCTCCTCCAGGCGGAGGGCCATGCAGGTGGCCATGCCCCCCATGTTGCCGATCTGGAGGTCGAGGATCACCAGGTCGGGCTCGATGTCGGCGGTCACGGGCACCACCTCGGCCCCGGTGCGGACCCGGAGCACCTCCGTGGCCTCGTCGGCCAGGGCGGCGTCGACCTCGTCGGCGATCCAGTCGGCGTCGGTGGCGAGGAGGACGGTCCGGGCGGCGGGCACGGCCGGAGGCTACCCGGGCATCGGCGCCCCGCTCCACGTGCTCGGGCGATGGGGCGGGGACGGCCGGACCGGTACCATGCGGCCGTCCCGGTGGTGCGGGGCCCCCCGACAGTCGCATCGACGCGGCGCCCCTCCCGGGCCGTCGACCGCACCGCCCCGGCCGAGGAGTTCTCCGTGCTCGAGATCGAGGTCGCCACGACCGACGCCTACACGCTGTGCCGTCCCGTCGGGGAGCTGGACGCCTACACCGTCAACGACTTCCGGGAGGCGCTGGGCGCGGTCACCGGGGCCGACCGGGTGCTCATCGACCTGTCCAACGTGCCGTTCATGGACTCGGCCGGCCTGGGCGCCCTCATCGGGGGCATCCGGCGCACCCGGGAGTCCGGGGGCGAGGTGGCGGTGGCCTGCGGGCGCCCCACCCTGACCCGGCTGCTGCACACCACCGGCTTCGACCGCATCGTCCCGGTGGAGGACACGTTGGAGAGCGCGGCCGCCGTCCTGGCCGCGGTGGAGAGCAGCTAGGCGACGTCGCCCGGGCGCCGTCGCCCGGGGGTGAAGCGCCGGGCCAGTCAGGCCGGGGCGAACAGGTGGCCGGCGATCTCGGTCAGGCCGTCCAGGTCGTGCACGTCGGAGCGCAGGAACGGCACCCGGGCCACCGGGGCCGGGGCCACCTGCTCGGCCAGGCCGGCGAGGTGGCCCGCCTCCCGGCGCCCCACGGCGGCGAAGTCGGCCAGGTTGGCGTAGAGGCCGCCCAGGTCGGTGCCGGCGAAGGTCTCGGCCCGGGCCCGGAGCGTGTCTGGGTCCCCGTCGCCGAAGGTCGGGTGGACCCGGTTCACCACCAGGGCCGCCACCGGGATGGCCCCCTCCTCCAGCCGGTCGGCGAAGAAGCGGGCTTCGGCCACCGCGTCCCGGCGGGGCGAGGCGACCAGCACGAAGGCGGTGCGGGGGTCGTCGAGGAGCTGCAGCACGGCGGCGGCCCGCTCCCGGAACCCGGCCTCCATGCCCTCGAAGGCCTGGAAGAAGGCGATGGCGTCGTCGAACACCTCGGCTCCCACCACCTTCGAGACCGACCGGACGAAGGTGACGGCGGCAGCGTTGACCGCCTTCATCACCCCCCGGGTGGGGGCCGTGAGCACCCGGTAGAGCCGGTGGTCGAGGAACCGGGTCAGGTTGGCGGGGGCGTCGAGGAAGTCGAGGGCGTGCCGGGTGGGCGGCGTGTCCACCACCACCAGGTCGAAGGCGTCGTCGGCCTGGAGCTCGTAGAGCTTCTCCATGGCCATGTACTCCTGGGTGCCGGACAGGGCGCCGGAGATGTTGCGGTAGAAGCGGTTGGCCAGGATGCGCTCGGCCTGCTCGTCGTCGGCGGCGTAGCGCTGCACCACCGAGTCGAAGGTCGACTTGGTGTCGAGCATGACCGCCGAGAGCTGGCCCGGCCACGGGCCGTCGATCGGGGTCGGCGTGTTGCCGATGCCCTCCAGGCCCAGGGCGTCGGCCAGGCGGCGGGCCGGGTCGATGGTGACCACCACCGCCCTCCGCCCGTCGCGGGCCGCCTGGAGGGCCAGGACGGCGGCGGTGGTGGTCTTGCCCACGCCACCGGAGCCGCAGCAGATGACGATCTCGGCGTCGCGGACCAGCTCGGCCACCGACCCCGGCACCGCCCGCGCCGCCTCGGGCCCCTCGGTCTTCCCGGTCTCCTCGTTCCCCTCGGTGCCGGTCACGGGGCGGCCTCGGCCTCGTCCAGGTCGGGGGTGGCCCCGACGCCGGCCAGGACGGCGTCGGCCAAGCGCTCCAGGCCGGTCGGGTCCAGCTCGGAGGTGAACAGGAACGGCAGGCGCAGCTGGGGCAGCGGCAGGGACTCGGCCAGGCGCTCGACCTGCTCCTCCTGGAGGGCGATGCGGTGGCGGCGGAAGGCGGCGGCCGCCTCCAGCTCACCGGCCTCGCCGCCCCGGAGCGACGCCCCGGCGGCGCCGGCGGCCTCCTCGGGGTCGGCGTCGAGCCCCGCCACGTCGGGGTACAGGCCGTTGACCACCACCGGGCCCAGGCTCACCCCCACCTCGTCCTCCAGGCTGAAGGCGGTCTCCACCAGCTCGTTCACCGGCGTCTCCTCGGGCAGGGTGACCAGCACCACCTGGGCCGAGGCCGGCTCGGTGAGCATCTCCTGCACGTCGGTGGCCTGCGAGCGGATGGGCCCGACCCGCACGGCGTCGAGCAGGCCTCGGGCCGAGCGCAGGAACGTGATGGCGTGGCCGGCGGCGGGGGCGTCGATCAGCACCAGGTCCGGCGACCCGTCGGCGCCGGCGGCCATGGCCCGCTCGATCTGCTTGACCTTGCCCAGGACGATGATGTCGCGGATGCCGGGGATGGCGGTGGCCACCATGTCGATCACCCCGGAGGACACCAGGCGCTTCGAGAGCCGCTTGAGCCCCGTGTCCTGGAGGTACTCCAGGAGGGCGTCGTCGGGGGTGAGGGTCCGGGCCCGGATGGCGCCGTGGCCGCCGCCGGCCCCGGCCAGCTCCACCTCGGTGTAGTCCAGCGGCTCCCGACCGAACATGGAGGCCATCCCCGACTTGCCCTCCAGCTCCACGATCAGCGGGGTCAGCCCCGAGCGGGAGGCGGCCCGGGCCAGCGCCGCGGTCACCGTCGTTTTGCCGACGCCCCCCTTCCCGGCGACGATGACGACCCGAGAGGCGGTGAAGAACCGCTCAGGGTCCACTCGTGTCCCTCACCGTCGTCGGTCCCGTGGAGGCATCTCGGTGCGCAGGCTATCGACCATCGCCCGAGCCATCGGCGCTCCGCTGGTCGCGCTGGGCGTCGCCGCCCTGCTGGCCGGGGGGGCCGTGGGGAGCCCGGCCGGGGCCCAGGACGACGCCGGGGGGCAGGGCCGGGCCTGCGCCGAGGCCCCCCGCCGGGAGGCCGGCCGGCTCTCCATCGTGACCGTCAGCGGCCTGCTCGACCCGGTGCTGGCCCGCTTCGTGGAGGACAGCATCGACGCCGCCGAGGAGGCCGACGTGGCCTGGCTGGTCCTCCAGGTCAACAGCAAGGGCACCGTGGTCCCCGACTCCCGGGTGGCCGAGATGGTGGAGCGGGTCCGGGCCTCGACCGTCCCGGTGGCGGTGTGGGTCGGGCCCTCCGGCACCCGGGCCTTCGAGGGCGTGGCCCAGATCGCGGCGGTGGCCTGCCGGGTGGGCGTCGCCCCCGGCAGCCGGCTGGGCCGCCTGGGCGACCCGGTGGTCGACCCCTCCCGCTTCAGCGAGCCCTTCCAGCGCCACCTGGACCGGCTGACCACCGGCTCGGTGGACGCGGCCACGGCCGAGGACCTGGGCCTGTCCCTGCGGGCCTCGGAGGTGCTGGGGCCGTTCCTGATCCAGCTCGACGGGGTCGAGACCCGCACCGTGAAGGACGACGAGGGGCGGGACCAGACCGCGGTGGCCGAGCCGTCGGTGCCGGTGTTCTCCAAGCTGCCGATCTTCGACCAGCTCCTCCACACCGTGTCCAGCCCGGCAGTGGCCTACCTGCTGCTGCTGGCCGGCCTGGCCCTCATCGTGTTCGAGCTCTACACCGCCGGGATCGGCGTGGCCGGCCTGGTGGGGGCGGGGTGCACGGTGCTGGCCTGCCACGGCCTGGCCGCCCTGCCGGCCCGAGGATGGGCGGTGGCCCTCCTGGTGGCCACCGTGGTGGCCTACGCCGTCGACGTCCAGACCGGTGTGCCCCGGCTGTGGACCGCCCTCGGCACCGTGGCCCTGGTCGTGGGCTCCCTGGCCCTCTACGACGGCCTGGCCCTGTCGTGGATCACGCTGCTGGCCGGGATCGGAGGCATGCTCCTGTTCGTCATCGGGGCCATGCCGGCCATGGTCCGCACCCGGTTCTCGACCCCGACCATCGGGCGGGGCTGGATGGTGGGGGAGCAGGGATCTGCGGTCACCGCCATCGACCCCGACGGCGTGGTCGAGGTGCGGGGGGCGCCGTGGCGGGCCCGGACCAACCGGGCCACCCCGGTCCCGGCGGGGGAGGCGGTGCGGGTGGTCGAGGTCGACGGCCTGCTGCTGGAGGTGGAGCCCGTGGAGGGGGCGGCCCGGGACCATCGCCAGCGTCGCGACCCGTCCTGACGGGCCCTCCGGCCATCCCGGGAACCGGGTGGCCCCGACCAGGCAATGAACCTTGCCGAAGGCTCGCGCCAGGCAGCGGCGCGCTCGCGAAGGTTTCCCTTGTAAGGGTCAGACCGCAGTCCTAACGTCGAACCGCCAGCAGGAGACGCCACCCGTCTCCCCCACCCGTTGGGAGCCTCCTGCCGTGAGGCCGAGAGCTCCGAGAGGGGTTCGTCAGTGAGCGCATTGAGAGTCGACGACGAGTGGCAGCTCCGGGCTGCGTGCCGGGGTCCCCACTCCGCCGTCTTCTATCCCCCGACCACCTTCGAGCGCCGGGACGAGAAGGCCGCCCGCGAGGTGCGGGCCAAGGAGATCTGCCGCACCTGCCCGGTCAAGTCCCCGTGCCTCGACTACGCCCTCAAGATCCGTGAGAACCACGGCATCTGGGGCGGCCTGAGCGAGAGCGAGCGCCGCAACATCATCGCCAGCCGGACCTGACCCCCGGTCCCGGCAACCGGGCACGGAAGAGCCGGGACATCGGCTGTGTCGTGCTCGGTCCGGGGAGGGCGGGCGCCGGTACCCTGGCCGGGTGCTGTGGGTCGTGCTCCTCCTCGTCGTCGGGCCCATCGCCGAGCTGTGGGTGATCCTGCAGACCGCCGAGCTCATCGGGGGGTGGGAGACCCTGGCCCTGCTGCTGGTCGAGGGGGCGCTCGGCGGGTGGCTCATCAAGCGTCAGGGCCGGGCCGTGGTCCGCCGCCTCGACGAGCGGCTGCGCAGCCACGAGCTGCCCACCAAGGAGCTGGCCGACGGCTTCCTGGTCCTGGTGGCCGGGGTGCTCATGCTCACCCCCGGGTTCCTCACCGACCTGGTCGGCTTCGCCCTCCTGTTCCCCCCGACCCGGGCCGTGGCCCGAGCGGCGCTGCTGCGCCGCTTCACCGCCCGCCTGGGCGAGGGCTTCGCCTTCGTGTCGGCCCCTCGCTTCGGCCGGGGCCCCGGCCGGGGCGGCGACGGTCCCGTCGACACCACCGCCACCGAGCGGCCCCGACCCCGCCCGGGGACCACCCCCCTCGGCCCCGGTGACGGGGCGCGATGAGCCCGGCTCCGGCCCCGGGCCCGACGGCCCGATGAGTGCCCATCCGGCCCCCGGCGACACCGTGCCCCTGCGGGACGCGGCCACCGTCCTGATCGTGCGCGACGAGCACGACGGCGGCGGCCTCGAGGTGTTCATGCTGCGCCGCAACCTCCAGTCCGACTTCGTGGGGGGCGCCTACGTGTTCCCCGGCGGCGCCGTCGACCCCCCCGACCGGGGCCTCGACCTGGAGCGGTGGTGCCGGGGCCGCACCGACGCCGAGGCCTCGCAGCGGCTGGGCATCGCCGAGGGCGGCCTGGCCTTCTGGGTGGCGGCCATCCGCGAGTCGTTCGAGGAGTCGGGCGTGCTGCTGGCCTACGACGGGGCCGGCGAGCTGGTGCGCCTGGACGACCCGGCCACCGCCGAGCGCTTCGTGGCCCACCGCCGGGCCGTGGACCGGGGCGAGCGCAGCCTGGTCTCGGTGTGCGAGGAGGAGGGCCTGACCCTGGCCGTCGACACCATGTGGTACTTCGGCCACTGGATCACCCCCGAGGGCGCCCCCCGCCGCTACGACACCCGCTTCTTCCTGGCCGCCGCCCCCCCGGGGCAGACCCCGGTGCACGACGACCGCGAGGTCATCGCCAACCTGTGGATCCGCCCGGCCGATGCCCTGGCCCGTCACGCCGCCGGCGAGCTGGCCATGCTGCCGCCCACCCTGGCCTCCCTGCGGGCCATCGAGCCCAGCGCCACCGCGGCCGAGGCCCTGGCCGCGGCGGCCGAGCTGGTCGACGTGCCCACCGTCCAGCCCCGGGTCATCAAGGACCAGGGCGGGGTCCGCATCGTCATGCCCGGCGACCCCGAGTACGACGAGGCCTACCGGGGGGACGGCTCGATCGGCTCCTGGCCCTCGGTCGACGACCGCAGCGCCCGGGCCTGAGCAGCCCGCCGTGAGCGACGACCGCACCGCCCTCCCCTCGATGCCCGAGGGCATGGTCGGCGACGTGGTGGCCGGCCGCCTGGACGAGCTGCGCCCCGGGGTCCGGCGCCTCACCGCGCCCAACCCCGGGATGATGACCGGGCCCGGCACCAACTGCTACCTGGTCGGCACCGAGGCCGTCACCGTGGTCGACCCCGGCCCCGACGACACCGGTCACCTCGACAGGCTGGTGGCCGCCGGGCAGGGGCGGATCCGGACCATCGCCCTGACCCACACCCACATCGACCACTGGCCCGCGGCCCCGGCCCTGGCCCGGCGCACCGGGGCCGAGGTGGTGGCCTTCGCCTCCCGGGACGGCCTGGAGGCCGACCGGCTGGTGGGCGACGGCGAGGTGGCGGGCGCCGGCGACGGCGCCCTGCGGGCCGTGCACACCCCGGGCCACGCCTCCAACCACCTGTGCTTCTGGGACGAGGGTCGGCGCCTGCTGTTCACCGGTGACCACGTGATGTCGGGCTCCACCGTGGTCATCGCCCCGCCCGACGGGGACATGGGGGCCTACCTGGCCTCGCTCCGGCGGGTCCGCGACCTGCAGCCCGAGGCCCTGGCCCCGGCCCACGGGCCCCTCCTGACCGAGCCCGACGCCTACCTCCAGCACTACATCGACCACCGCCTGGCCCGGGAGGCCAGCGTGGCTGCGGCCCTGGCCGCCGCCGGGCCCGCCGGGGCCGACACCGAGGCCCTGGTCAAGGCGGTGTACGTCGACGTCCACGAGCTGCTGCACCCGGTGGCCCGCTTCAGCGTGTGGGCCCACCTGCGCAAGTTGGCCACCGAGGGCCGGGCCCACGGCGCGGAGGTGGAGGACCCCGACACCACGTGGGTCGCCACCGACGCCACCGCCGCCGGAACGGGAGCCGGAGCCTCGGGCTGAGGCCGACTGGAGCGGCGGCCGCCCCTGTCGCCAGGCTGCCGGGCCGCACGCCCGGCGCCCGGCGCCCGGGCCGTCCGGGGCCCCTGTCGCCGGTGCAGCGGCCGGTGTAGGTTGCTTGACCGACAGGTCAAGTATCGATCCAAGGGGACCCCGATGGCCGACTACCAGCTCTTCATCGACGGCGAGTACGTCGACGCCGCATCCGGCGAGACGTTCACCACCACCGACCCCGCCACCGAGCAGCCCATCGGTGAGGTGGCCAAGGCCGACCGCGCCGACGCGGCCCGGGCCATCGCCGCCGCCCGCAAGGCCTTCGACGAGGGTCCCTGGCCCAAGCTCTCCGGCGCCGAGCGGGGGGCCAAGCTGAACAAGCTGGCCGAGCTGCTGGAGGCCAACGCCGAGCGCTTCGCCGAGGCCGAGGCCCGCGACTCGGGCGGCACCATCAAGAAGGCCACCTTCGCCGATGTGCCCGGCTCGGCCGGCGCCCTGCGCTGGTTCGCCCGCATGGCCGAGGAGCGCCCCAACGAGCAGGTCCTGGAGGGCTCGCCCTTCCCGCCGTCGGAGAACTACGTCCGCTACGAGCCCTACGGCGTGTGCACCGGCATCGTGCCCTTCAACTTCCCGCTGCTCATGGCCTGCTGGAAGCTGGGCCCGGCCCTGGCCGCCGGCAACACCTCGGTGCTGAAGCCGGCGTCGTACACCTCCATCACCGCCCTCATGCTCGGTGAGCTGGCCCAGGAGGCCGACCTGCCCCCCGGCGTGCTCAACGTCATCGCCGGGCCCGGCGGCACCGCTGGCGAGGAGCTGGCCTCCAACGAGATGGTCGACAAGGTGGCCTTCACCGGCTCCACCGAGGTCGGGCGCCGGATCATGCAGCTGGCCTCCGGCACCATCAAGCCGGTCACCCTGGAGCTGGGCGGCAAGTCGGCCAACATCATCCTCGACGACGCCGACCTGGACATCGCCGCCGCCGCCGTGCTGTTCGGCACGTTCTTCCACAACGGCCAGGTCTGCGAGTCCGGCACCCGGGCGCTGGTCCACAAGAGCATCTACGACGAGTTCGTGTCCCTGCTGGTGGACCGGGCCGGGAAGATGGTCATCGGCAACCAGCTCGACTTCAACTCCGACCTCGGGCCCCTGGTGTCCCGGGCCCAGGCCGACACCGTGCGGCGCTACGTGGCCCTGGGCCGCGAGGAGATCGGCGAGCCGGTGTGCGGCGGCAGCGAGCCCGAGGGCCTGGCCGACGGCCTGGTCACCGAGAACTTCTACCGCCCCACCATCTTCGCCGGGGTCGACAACTCGGCCCGGATCGCCCAGGAGGAGATCTTCGGCCCGGTGCTGTGCGTCATCCCCTTCGAGACCGACGACGAGGCCGTGGCCATCGCCAACGACTCGATCTACGGCCTCGGCGGCGGCGTGCAGGCCGGCGACGTGGAGCGGGCCAAGGCCATCGCCGCCCGCCTCCAGACCGGCACCGTGTGGATCAACGACTACCACATGATCTCGCCCGAGCGTCCCTTCGGCGGCTACAAGCAGTCCGGCATCGGCCGGGAGCTGGGCACCGCCGGCTACGAGATCTACCGGCAGGCCAAGCACATCCACACCAACCCGTCGACGGGCCGCGACGGCTACATGCACTTCGCCGCACTCAGCGGCAACATCTGACCTCGGCGCCGCTGGGCCATGAGGATCACCGCCAGCGCCCGGGCCGCCGAGGTCGTCGCCGAGATGGCGACCCGGCGGGCCGGGACGCTGACCGTCACCATCGGGACCGGGTGCTGCGAGTCCACCGCCCCGTTCCTGTACGAGGACTTCCTGCCCGGCGCCGACATGGCGCCGGTGGGCGAGGTCGAGGACGTGGCCATCTGGGCCCCGGAGTACCTGCGCCGGCTCTACCCCGGCGACCAGGGCCCCCGCCTGGAGGTGGCTGACGAGCTGGCCGAGTCGTTGTCGGTGGAGACCGAGCTCGGGGTGCGCCTCGTCCTGCGGGGCACCGGACTCGACTCGACCGGGGAGCCGGAGGAGTGCGCGGTGTCGGCCCCACCGTCGGGACCGGCCGTGCAGCGCTCGGTGGTGGGTCGCCCGCCTCCCGAGCTGCAGGGCCTCCGCCTCCGCTGACGATCTCGTCGTGCAGGGCGTGGCCCCGGGGACAGCCACGGCCCGCCCCTCCGGCCCGTTTCCTTGACCGGGGCGGGGTGGCGGCCGACCATGGTCCCATGGCGGACCTCCCCCGAGCCGCACCCCCCGCGCCGTCGAGGCCGATCCGGCGCCGGGCCTTCGCCCTGCTGGCCGGGGTCCTGGCCGTCGTGGCGCTGGTGGCGTGCAACCCCGACCCCACCGACGGCCGGCGGCCGCCGGCTCCGGGACGGGGCCCCGGCTACTCCTCGTCGGTGCGGGCCGCCACCCAGGACGACGTGGCCCTGTCGTGGCGCCCGGGCTGCCCCGTCCACTGGCACGACCTGAGCGTCCTCAGCGTGGCTCACTGGGGCTACGACGGGGCCCGGCACGTGGGACACGTCGTGGTCCACGACAGCCGGGCCACCGCCATCCGCAGCGTCTTCGGCTCCCTCTACGCCGCCCGGTTCCAGGTCCGGCGCATCCACCCCGTGGACCGCTACGGGGCCGACGACGACCGGTCCATGGCCGCCAACAACACCTCGGCCTTCAACTGCCGGCCGGTGGCCGGCACGTCCTCGTGGTCCGAGCACAGCTACGGGCGAGCCATCGACATCAACCCGGTCCAGAACCCCTACGTGAAGGGATCGTCGGTCGACCCGCCGGCCGGCCGGGACTGGACCAACCGGGGCTCGGTGGTCCCCGGGATGATCGTGGACGGCGACGCCGTGGTCCGGGCCTTCGCCCAGCAGGGCTGGCGGTGGGGCGGCTACTGGCAGTCGTCGAAGGACTACCAGCACTTCAGCACCACCGGCCGCTGACCCGCGGGGCCGCCTGGCGGCTCCCGGCCCGAGCGGCGAAGGCTCAGGAGCCCGGGACCAGCCAGGCGATGGCCTGCTCGCCACCGGGGCCGACATCGGGCACCACGGCCACCTGGCGGCCCCCGGGGGGCCGGCCCCGGGCCTCGATGCCCATGGCCACGGTGAGGTCCGGTCGGGCCTGACCGGGCACGCGCGCCGCCCCCCAGCCCGGCCCGCCGCCGGGATCGACGAGGACGTGGGTGCCGTGCCGCTCGAGCTCGGCGATCACCACCGGGACGGCCCAGGTCAGAGGACCGGACCACGTGACCTGCACGACGTCGGCCGGGCCCGGGTGGGCGTCGACCGCCTCCTGCACCTCGTCGGCCAGCACGCCCGCCCCGGCGTCGCGGTCCCGCCACGCCGCGAACGGGGCGACGTCGCCCCGGGCCGCCACCACGATGGCGGTGCCGGCCAGCAGGACCGCTGCCGCCCCGGCGGCCCCTCGCCTCACGGCGGGCCGGGCCGGGCCGGGGACGAGCGCCGCGACGCGTGGGCGGGCCGTGGCCAGCAGGGCCCGGCCCAGGGGCCACAGGGCCGCCCACCACAGGACCACCCCGAGCACCCGCACCCAGCGGTACAGGTACTGGGCCGGGAGCCCGTTGAGCCGGCTGATGCTCACCGCCCCGGCCACCCACAGCGACGCGGTGAGGGCCAGCAGGCGGAGCGCGTCACGGTCCCGGCGCCGCCGGGCCACCACCCACCCGGCGCCCGCCGCCACCAGGCCGAGGGGCGGCCAGGGCAGGCCGCTCCGCCCGCCCAGCTCGAACGGGTCGGCCGGCGACCACCGGTGCCAGGCCGGGGTGGGGCCGAGGTGGGGGAGGACGAAGTCGTGGACGCCCTGCCACCCGTAACGGGCCTCGCCCTCCTCGGTGCCGGCCCGGGTCACGATGCGGGCCAGGTTGCCTTCGTCGCCCACGAGCTGCTGGGCCACCGGCAGGGCCCACATCAGGCCCAGGACGCCGGCGGAGGCGACCAGGGCCGAGCGCCAGGCCTGGAGGTCCCGCCGCTCCCGCACCAGGGCGACGACCCACCAGGCGGCCAGGACGGCGGCCAACAGGGTGTAACCCACGTGGGCCTGGGCGCAGAACGAGGTGGCGGCCACCGCGACGGGGAGGCTCCGCCGGGACCCGACGCCCACCGCCCAGGTGGCGACCACGGCGACCAGGAAGGGGACCAGGGCCAGGTGAGGGTTCCAGGGGTCGCGCAGGACGTCGATGTCGAGCCCCCACATGCAGGCCAGGACCAGCCCGGCCAGCAGCGCGGCCGAGCCCACCCGGCCTCGGCGGCCGGCGATGCGGACGGCCAGGGCGATGCCGGCGGCGTTGAGCAGCGCGGCTCCGGTGACGAGGGCCCACGGCTCGGAGCCGAGCAGGCGGTAGGGGACGGCCAGCGCGTAGAAGACCGCCGGTCCGGGGTGGTTGGCCCCCAGGCGGGAGAAGGCCCCCAGGATCGGCGGGTGGGTGCTGAAGACGTCCCGGACCCGGACCTCCAGGGGCCCGTAGTCGCCGATCGGCACCCAGTCGGACCCCACCGAGGCCAAGGCCAGGACCAGCGCCGGGGCGGCGGCCACCAGCGCGCAGGCCCACACCTGCCGGCGTCGCCTGGCGGCATGGGCGCCCTCGGGCGTCGGCTCGAGCGTGGCCGCGGCGACCTCGGCCCCGACCGGGCTCGGCCCCGACTCCCTGGCGCGAGTTGCCCCCGCTCGGCCGCCCGTGGCGACGTCAGCCCTGACCGCTTCGGCTCCGACTGGGTCGGCTCCGACCGGATCGGGCTCGGGCTCACCGTCGCCGCCGGGACGGGGGCCGGGAACCAGATCGGCGGCCAGGTCCCCAGCGCCCGGAGCGGTGGGCGGGGGCGCTGCGGGCACGCCGGCCACCCTTACCCTGTCATAGGTTGTCGTTCATGCGCGATGCAATGTTCGGCGGGCGTTTCTCACCCTGTGTGGCGACAGGGGCCCGCCTCGAGGTCGGGGGGCGGCCTGCCTCACCTCACTCGGACCGGGGGCTCACGCCCAGCTCGCTCAGGGACGGCCAGGGGAACAGGATCGAGGGCTGGACGTCGAGGGCGGCGCGAGCCGGAGCTTGACCCGGTCGTGCGGGCACAGCCGGCCTCGCTCCAGCTTGCTGATGGTCTGCTGGGCCACGCCGGCGGCCCGGGCCAGCTGGGGCTGTGTCATCCTCCGGCCCCGCCGCGCCTCGTAGACGAGGGCGGCCCACAGGTCGAGGGGGATGTCGGGCTCGTCGTCGTCGTCGCCGACGTCGCTCATCTCCGCCCTCCCATCCGCCGGGGGGTGGGATGCCTGGGATCTGTGCACCGCACGCGCTGATCTGCCTCTCTGCCAGGGGACGGTCCCGCTCGGTCGACGGAGCGCTACTCTTGAGTAGCAAGCATTGCGTCCCCTGCGCGATCGGCCCTGGCCACCATCCCGAGTGGTAGATCCACCCGTCTGGCACGGCGGGCCCACCCGCGCCCGCTGGCACCACGGCCCGCCGTCAGGCGAGCTCGACCGGCAGGTCGCGGTGGTGGACCACCACCAGCTCCTGCACGGCCCGGGTCAGGGCGATGTAGAGGAGGCGGCCCGCGGCGCCGTCCTCGTCGCCGCCCCCCGCGTGGTCACGGTCCGCCCCGTCGCCGCTGGGGGCGAAGGCCGCCGGCTCCACCACCACCACCCCGTCGAACTCCAGGCCCTTGGCCTCGGCCGGGGCCACCAGGCTCACCACGGCGCCGGTCACGGCCCGAGACCCCCGCCCCACCTCGATCCCGGCATCGGCCAGGGCCGCGGCCACCTCGTCGTCCAACCCGCCGGCCGGTGGGACGATCACCCCCACCGAGGCCCACTCCTCGGCCAGGTCCGCCGCCGCGGCCACCGTCGTCGGCACCAGCCCCTCGGCCGTGGTGGCCCGGCGCTCCGGGGGCCGGCCCTCCGCTCGGACGGAGCGGGCGGGGGCCAGGCCGGGCGCCACCCGGGGCAGCAGGCGGTTGGCCAGGTCCATCACCGCGGCCGGCACCCGGTAGCCCACCGTGAGGTCCTCACGCCGGACCGGCGCGCCGGTACCCAGGTGGGCCCGGGCTCCCTCCCACGACGTCACCGCCCCCGGTTCGGTGGCCTGGGCCAGGTTGCCCAGGATGGTCATCGACCCCGACGGGCACCGCCGGGCCAGGGCTCGCAGGGCCATGGCCGAGAGGTCCTGGGCCTCGTCGGCCACGATGTGGCCGTAGGTGGGGGGCACGCCGTCGACCTGGGCCACGGCCTCGTCGACCACCACCGCCTCACCGACGGTCCAGCGCTCGGCTTCCAGGCGGGCGGCGGCCGACCTGAGCAGCCGGGCCTGCTCGTCGGTGTCGAGGACACCGGCTGCGGACCGGCGCAGGGCGGTGGGGCTGGTCAGGAGCCGGCGGACGAGGGCGACGGCGCTGGCCGACGGCCACCAGCGGGCCAGGGCCCGGCGCAGGTCCTCGGAGCTCCGCACCGTGGCGTCCAGCCCGTCGGCGGCGCCCCGGTCCCCGTGGGCCTCGACGGCCATGGCCACCAGCCGGGTCCGCACCGCGGCCCGCCCGACGGACTACGGCACGTCGCGGGCGGCCACCTCGTCCAGCACTGCCCTCACCGCGTCGGCCCGGAGCGTGACCCGGGCCCAGGGCGTGGACACCACGAGGTCCTCGGCCGGGTCCCGGCGCTGCCCGGTCACGGCCCGGCGCACCACCTCGGCCATGCGGGCGTCGCCCAGCAGGCGGGCCCGGTCCCGACGGTCGACGTCGCGGACCCGTCCCCCGACCGTGCCCGCCACCAGCCTCTCGATGGTCGACTGGCGGGCCGCGGCCTCCCCCAGGGAGGGCAGCACCTGGCTGATGTAGCGGAGGAAGACCGGGTTCGGGCCCACCACCAGCACGCCGTCGCGGTCGAGCTGCTGGCGGTGCTCGTAGAGCAGGAAGGCGGCCCGGTGGAGGCCGACCGCGGTCTTCCCCGTCCCCGGTCCGCCCTGCACGATCAGGCAGGTGCCGAGGTCGGCCCTGATGACCTCGTCCTGCTCGGCGGCGATGGTGGCCACGATGTCCCGCATGGCGCCGGTCCGGGCCCGCTCCAGCTCGGCCAGCAGCGGGTCGGGGATCCCGGCGGCCCGGACCTCGCCGGCCAGGTCGGGGTCGTCGAACACCTCGTCGAAGAGGTCGGTCACCGTCGCGCCGTCCAACAGCAGGCGCCGCCGACGGGCCAGCTCGAGCGGGTCGGCCGGCGTGGCCCGGTAGAAGGGGACCGAGACCGGGGCCCGCCAGTCGACCACCAACGGGTCGCCGGCCCCGTCCTCGACGTGGCGCCGGCCCACGTGCCACGACGAGCCGTCGTCGCCGTCGATGCGCCCGAAGACCAGGCCGGGCACGTCAGGGTCGAGGTGGCGGAGGCGCTGGGCGAGGTGGCCGGCGGCGATGGTGCTGTCGGTCTCGCCCGCGCTGCCGGCCCGGTTGGCGGCATCGAGGGCGCTGCGGGTGGCGGCGGCCATGGCGGCCAGGCCGGCGTAGCTGGCGTGGACGTGGGCCTGTTCGAGGGCGAGCTCGGGATGGATCGGGTCGGGCGGGTGCGGCGGGGGCATCGTGACTCTCCGGGAGACGCGCGGCGGCACCCCCCGTCGTCGCCGACGGGGGGTGTGAGGGGACGCGAGGCTACCCGCCTCGTGGACGGCCGGCGCCGGTCCGCCCGGGGCGGTCTGGCTGGCCGTGGTCCGGATCTTTTCGGTGCGGAGGGTGGAAGTCGGCCAGGTCGTGCCGATGGCCGGAGGTGATCGACCGCGACGGGGACGAGAGCCGGCCGTCAGGGGCCGCCGACGACGATCGGCCGCGACCGCGCGTCGACGGTCGGCCCCCGGCTGTGGCCCGTCGGGGCCTCGGGAGCCCGCCCCGGACCGGTGCCACCCCCCCGGCCCGCCGTGCGAGCGACCAGCGGCGTCCCGCGGAGCCGCAGCCCCAGGCCGTCGGCGACCCGGCCGGCGGTCCTGAGCCCACCGGAGCCCCCGTCGCCGGGCCGGAGGCGGCCAGCGCGTCGACCGTCCGGTCCGAGTCGGCCGGTCCCTCCGATCCCCGGTCGGACCGGGCCGGAGCGTCGGTGATGGCCGCGCCCGAGGGTGAGCGGCCGGCCCGGCGCTCCCCGTTCCGACGAGCCGGAGCGGCGCCCCACCACCCGAGCCCCCCGGTCCCGGCACCGGCCTCGGTTGCGCCGGCCGTGGCGCCCGGTCGCCCCGAGATGACGGTCGGCATCACCGATGCCCTGACCCGCTCCTTCGGGGCCCGCCGGCTGCCCGTCGCCCCCGAGCCGCCCTTCGTGCCCTGCGACGGGCCGTACCGGTGGGAGGTCACGCTCCCCAGCGCCATCGGCCGCACCACCACCATCCGGGTCGGCTCGACCGGGGTGGAGCTGGAGGGCGCCGCGGTCGCCTTCGACGAGGTCGAGTCGGTGCGGTTCAAGCTCGAGGTCGAGGCCGCCCTGTTCCGCCGGGCGGCATCGGCCCGCATGTCGATCGCCCTCACCCGCATCGACGGGACCACCGTGCGGGCCACGGCCCGCAACGCCCTCTCGACCCGGCGGGCCGAGCAGATCGTCAGCGCCCTCGGCTACCTGTGGGACGTCTTCGGCGACGCCGCCGGGTCCCGTCCTCGGGCCCGCGTGATCGAGCGCATCGGCCAGGGGGCCGAGGTGGTGGTGGGTGGCCTGCGCCTGACCCGCATCGGCGTGGCCTGGAAGAAGAACCCGATCGAGCCCTGGGGCCACATCGGCGATCCCGTGGTCGAGCGCCGGTCCGTGGTCATCCCGACCTCGGGCCCGCCCATAGAGGTGTCCATCGCCGCCGATGACGCCTACGTCCTCCCGGCCCTCATCCCCGAGCTCCGGTCCCGCTTCGGCTGATAGCCCGCCCCGGGGCGACGTGGCGGCCGTTCACCAGCTGCCGCCGCTCACCAGCTGGTGCCGGAGGCCTTGCAGGAGACGCAGACGGTGGTGGTGGGCAGGGCCTCGAGCCGGGCCTCGCCGATGGGCTCCGAGCAGCGGGTGCAGAGGCGCCACGCCTTCGTGCGCGATCGCTCGGTCGCGGCCTCGATCTGGTCCAGCAGCTCCTGGTCCTCCTGGATCTGGGCTCGGATGCGGTCTCGCTCCACGAACGTGCCGTCGGACTCCGACCCGCCCTCGTCGTCCCCGGACCCGACATCGGTGCCGGCCTCGGCCAGGGCGTCGTAGTCGGCGGTGAGGCGGGAGATGCGGGATTCGGTGGCGGCCCGCAGGTCATCGAGGCGGCGCCGGTGGTGGGAGACGGTCATCTGCGTGGTCAAGGAGGGGGCTCCGGGGATGAGGGGGGACGGGCAACCTATCGCCCGGCCGGGCCACTGCGGCTCTCGGCGTCGGCCCGGTGGCCCCGGGCAGCCGTGGGCTCGGCCCTTGGCCACCGAGGACGACGTGCGCCGGATCGCCCTGGCCCACCCCGAGACCGAGGCCCACCCCGCCGGCCCGGGTCCGGCTCAGTAGTCCTTCCAGCCGTCCCGCTCGTACTCGAGGATGGCCGGGTCGACCAGGGTGGAGGCCTCGACGTCGGTCGGCCCCTGGTCCTGCGGGAACACCCGGGCCGCCTCCAGCAGGGCCTCGTCGACGAAGCGCAGCTCGTCCGCCACGGCCGGGTCGACACCCGGCTCGGGCCGGTCCGGGCCGGCCAGGAAGAAGCCCCAGTCGCCGAAGCTGGGCACGTCGACGTGGTACGGCACCGCCTCCAGGCCGGCCTCGTCGATCGAGGCGCCGATCGACCAGTAGGCGTCCCGGGCGAAGTAGGGCGAGCCGGCCTGGACCACCATCCGGCCCCCGGGGGCCAGGGCCCGGGCCGCCAGCCCGTAGAACTCGACCGAGTAGAGCTTGGCCGTGGCGGCATCGTCGGGGTCGGGCATGTCGACCACGATCACGTCGAAGCCCGCCGCCCCCGTCCGGCCGGCGCCGTCCCCGGCACCGTCGAGCCAGGGCCGGTCCCGGAGCCAGGAGAAGGCGTCCCGGGTCACCACCGACACCCGGGGGTCGTCCAGGGAGCCCTGGTTCAGGTCCCGGACCCGCGGGTCGGTGCGGGCCAGCTCGATCACCGCCGGGTCGAGCTCCACCTCGACCACCTCGTCGACGTCGTCGTAGCGGAGGACCTCCCGCAGGGCCAGGCCGTCGCCCCCGCCCAGCACCAGCACCCGGTCCCGGGGCCCGGCCATGGCCGGGTGCACCAGGGCCTCGTGGTAGCGGTACTCGTCGACGCTGGAGAACTGGAGGTCGCCGTTGAGGAACAGGCGCACGTCGCTCCGCCCCCCGAGGATGGCACCCCGCTCGGTGAGCACGATGTCCTGGTACGGGCTCCGCTCGGCGTGCACGATCGGGTCGCCGTAGAGGGCCTGGCGGGCCGAGGCCTCGAACTGGTCGGCGCGCGCCGCGGCCAGCCCCAGCACGCCGATCACGGCGGCGAAGGCCGCCACCGCCCCGGCCAGGCCTCGCCGGGACAGCTCGGCGCGGAACAGCCACAGGCACACCACCGCGGCGGCCAGGGCGTTCACCGCGCCGGCCAGCATCGCCCCCTGGATCTGGCCGAAGGCCGGCAGCAACAGGAACGGGAAGGCCAGGCCTCCCACCAGGGCGCCGATGTAGTCCACGGCGAACAGGTCGGCGGCGGCATCGGCCGCGGCCTGGGCCCGGATGCGCTGGACCAGGGCCATGAGCACCGGGATCTCGGCCCCGATGAGCACGCCGATGGCGCTGGCCACGACGACCAGGACCGGCTGGTAGAGGTCCAGCCAGGCGAAGGAGGCGTACAGGGCCATGACCGACAGGCCGCCCAGCAGGGCCAGGGCCAGCTCGATGACGGCGAAGGACGCCACCGGCCACCGGGCCAGGCGCTTGGCCGCCAGCGAGCCGATGCCCATGGCGAAGACGAAGACCGAGATGACGATGGATGCCTGGTGGACGCTGTTGCCGATGAGGTAGCTGCCCAGGGCCACCAGGGCCAGCTCGTAGACCAGCCCGCACGCCGCGCACACGAACACCGCCCCCAGCACGACCGACCGCGAGATGCGCCGCCCCACCGGCAGCCGCAGGGGCGGGTCGCCGGCCGGCCCCGCCGCCGGCCCGTCGCCGGCCGGGGTGTCGGCGGCCACGGCCACGCCGCCGGCGGCCACCGCGGTGACCTCCGGGGGGCCGTCGTCCTCGTCGCCGGGATGGCTCGACGGGCCCCCGGAGGGAGCCGTCGGCGCGTCCCGGTCGGGAGGCGGCGCCGCCGGCCCCCGGGGCGCGTCGGTCACCGGGCCTCTCCCGAGCGGGGGTCGGGTCCGGCCACGACGGTCAGGTGACGGAGGCGGCGACCACCGCGCCGATGGCCAGGTGGCTGGCCGCGGTGACCAGCGAGGCGGGGTGGAAGCGCTCCTCGGTGATGATGTCGCCCAGCTTCCCCGGCGTGAGCAGGTCGATGAGCAGGAAGGCCACCGAGAGCAGGACCACGCCCAGGATGCCGTAGCCCGCGGCCCGGGCCAGGCCCTCACCCAGGTCGCCGTCCGCGCTCCAGATGCCGGTGGCCACGACCCCGCCCAGGGCGGTGAGGCCCGAGGCCAGGACGATGGCGGCGTTGAGGTTTCGCCGGCCCCAGATGAGCTCACCCAGCTTGCCGGGGGTCAGGAGGTCCAGGGCCAGGTAGCCGAGGCCGAGCACGGCGATGCCGACGGCGCCGAAGGCCAGGGCATCGAGGATGTCGTTGAGCACGTCGGACATGGGCGCTGCTTTCGTCGGGACGTCGGTCGGGGTGGAGAGGCGGTGGTGCGGGGTCGGGGCGAGGGGGCGTGCGGGGTCGGGGTGCGACGCGGTGTCAGGCCGGGTGGCGGGCCGAGCCGGGCCGGCCCGGACGAGGGCCGGTCACTTGCCGGACCCCGGGCCGCCGCCGCGGGCCACGTCGGTGTAGCTCTGGTAGCGGCCCCAGCGGTTGCCGATGAAGAAGAAGTGCCGCTGGCGGCCGGTGCGGGCACCGTCGATCTCGATGGTGGTCCGGCCGCCGGACGTGGGCAGGCGCGGGGTGCTGGCCGTGGTCGGGGCGCCCGGGACGCTGGTGGTGCCCGGACTGGTGGACGCCGTCGCCGGGGCGATGGCCACGATGTCGTCGGAGTACTGGAGGAACACCCGTCCCTCGGTCTCGTGGCGGTCGACGGGCCGGCGGAACTTGGTGAAGGCGGCGGCCACGGCCGAGACCGACTGCGGTGAGCTGTAGCGGCCGTCGCTGCCGGTGTACTCCTTCGAGGCGAAGTCGCGCAGCGAGTCGCCCCCGCCGCCGGAGCAGGCGGCCAGCAGGACGAGGGCCAGGGCCACGGCCAGCACGCCCCGGCCGGCGACCACCCGGCGGCTCACGACCCGTCTCCCTCGACCAACGGGCGCCCGAGCACCGCGGAGGGCCGTGCTCCGAGGCCGGCGGCGACGGCCGGCGGGTTGGCCGGAGCCGGGGGCGCGACGACCGGTGCGGTGGTGACGGTGGTGGTGGTCATGGCGACCTCGTCGGTCTGGGGGTAGACGTGCCAGGTGCGCCAGCGGCACCGGTGGCGGCTGACCTCGGCGGCCAGCACGGTGAGGGCGTCGGACGAGCCGGGGAACGCCCCGACCAGGGCGTCGGGCGCGTCCTGGTAGCGGTGGCGGAGGGCGGCGGCGTGGCCGGCCGCGCCGGAGAGGATGCGGGCCTGGAACCGGCAGGCCAGCGGGCCCACCACCCGGTGGTCGCGGGCCGGCAGGCCGGGGGCGCCCGCCCCGCAGGCCACCAGCTCGGTGACCTCGACCTGGTCGGTGCGGAGCAGGGCCTGGTGGGAGGCACCCAGGAGGTGGAGCTCCAGCGTCCCACCCAGGGCCGGGAGCCGCAGCACGGCCAGCGAGGGCTGGACCGGGGCGTCGGTGCGGAAGCAGAGCTGGCCGGCGGCCACGTCGCGGAACGGGGTGTCGAGCACGGCGCGCACGTCAGGCCCCGGCCGATCGGGCCCAGACCGTGACCTCGGCGGGGGCCAGGACGACGCCCGTGGCCATCTCCCAGCTACCGGAGGTGAACCGCTCGAAGCCGAGGCGGTGCCCGTCGGGACCCACGTAGTCGGCGTACTCCATGTGGCCGTGGGCCGGGAGCCCGGTCGAGCCGGAGGTGGAGTAGGCGGCCCGGCCGCGCTCCTGGAAGGCGTAGGTGACGCCGTCCAGGCTCACCTCGGCGCCCCCGGGCTCCTGGGTGCTGCCCTTGACCTGGCGCCAGAGCACGGTCTCCAGGACCCCCTCGTCGTCCTCGACGCTGAGCCAGGTGCGCTCGGTGTCCTCCAGGAGGTGCTCCAGCCACTGGAAGCCGTCCTCGTCGTAGCGCACCGACCCGACCACCAGGTTGTCGGTGCCCTTGATGTTCACCACGTCCCCGACGGTGATGGCGACCGGGCTCAGCCGCCCGTCGGGGGTCATCACCGCCGCCGTCGCCGCGTGCTGGCGGCCCCGCGCCTCGCGGGTCCGGCGGGCCGAGATGCGGGCGGCCACGACCACGGCCACGGCGGCCAGCGCCACCACCAGCACGACGATCACCACCACGACCACGGCCGTTCCCACGGGCGACACCGTGCCACACCGGCCGCCGGCTGGCGACCCGCACCGGCGGGGGCCACCTCCCCGTCGTCACCCCACGGCCGGCCGGCAGCCGCGGCCCGTCGTGGCGGATCGGCTCAGCGGGGGCGCATGCGGTCGATCCGGCGCCGGTCGCGCTTGGTGGGCCGCCCGGCCCCCCGCTCCCGGGACGCCACCGGGGGCAGGGCCTCGTCGCCGGCCGGTGGGGGAGGGGTGTGGTCCACGTAGCAGGTGACGGCCACCGGGGCCCCGACCCGCTTCTCGATCACCTGGACCACCTCGACCACGCGGTCGACCTGGTGGAGGCGCGCCTCGACGAGGTCCCCGACGGCCACGGCGGTGGCCGCCTTGGCCGACCGGCCGCCGACCCGCACGTGGCCGGCCCGGCAGGCCGCGGTGGCCGCTGAGCGGGTCGGGGCCAGGCGCACCGCCCACAGCCAACGGTCGACCCGGGTGGACTCCACCGACCCAGCCTCGCGCCGAGCGGGGGCCGGGTGGCAGCGCCCCCCTCGGGGACCGGGCCCGGCCGCGGCCGGGCCATCGCCCGGAGGGGTGGGATCTCGTCCGACGGACCCCCCGCCGCTGGCTACCCTCCTGCCGTGGTCCCGCCCGCTGCTCCCGACGACGACCCCGTGGTGCCGGCCGAGGCGCCCAGGGTGCGCGTCGGCCTGTTGGGTTGCGGCAACGTGGGGGCCGCCCTGGTCGGGTTGGTCACCGGGCGGCAGGACACCATCGCGGCCCGGTCCGGGGTGGTGCTCGACATCACCCGCGTGGCGGTGCGCAGCCTCACCCGCGACCGCGGGGTGGCGGTGCCCGAAGGCGTGCTGACGCGCGACGCCGCCGCCGTGGCCGTCGACCCCGAGGTCGACGTGGTGGTCGAGGTCATCGGGGGCATCGAGCCGGCCCGCGAGCTGATCCTCTCGGCCCTGGCCGCCGGCAAGCCGGTGGTCACCGCCAACAAGGAGCTGCTGGCCAACCACGGGGCCGAGCTGGCCGCGGCGGCCGACGCGGCCGAGGTGGACCTGCTGTTCGAGGCGTCGGTGGCGGGCGGCATCCCCATCATCCGGCCCCTGCGCGAGTCGCTGGCCGGCGAGGACGTGACCCGGGTGATGGGCATCGTCAACGGCACCACCAACTTCATCCTCACCCGCATGACCGAGGACGGCACCGGCTACGCCGAGGCCCTGGCCGAGGCCCAGAGCCTGGGCTACGCCGAGCGGGACCCCACCGCGGACGTGGAGGGCTACGACGCCGGGGCCAAGGCGGCCATCATCGCCTCCCTGGCCTTCGGGGCCCGGGTGGTGGCGGGCGACGTGTACCACGAGGGCATCTCCGGGGTCAGCGCCGCCGACATCGCCTCGGCATCGCGCCTGGGCCACGTCATCAAGCTCCTGGCCGTGTGCGAGCGGGTGGCCGGCGACGACGGCCCCGAGGTGGCGGTGCGGGTCCACCCGGCCATGCTCCCGGTCCAGCACCCCCTGGCCGGGGTGCGCGACAGCTTCAACGCCGTGTTCGTGGAGGGCGCGGCGGTGGGCGACCTCATGTTCTACGGCCGGGGGGCCGGGGGCGACCCCACGGCCTCGGCGGTGCTGGGCGACCTCATCGACGCCGCCGTCAACCTGCGCAAGGGCACCCACGCCACCCTGGGTAGCACCGAGCGGGCCCGCATCCGCCCCATCGACGAGCAGCGCAGCCCCTTCTACCTGAGCATCGACGTCGAGGACCGGCCCGGCGTGCTGCGGGCCCTGGCCGAGGTGTTCGAGGCCCACCGGGTGTCGATCCGCTCCCTGGAGCAGGAGGGCATCGGCGACGCGGCCCGCATCCTGCTCATCACCCACGTGGCCCGCGAGGCCGACCTCCAGGCCACCGTGGTCGCCCTGCGGGGCCTCGACGTGGTGCGCCGGGTGGGCAGCGTGGTGCGGGTGGTGGGCGACGACGGGGACGACGCGGCCGGCGCCGGCCCGGCGAACGGCGCCTAGCCGGTGCGCTACGTCAGCACCCGGGGCTCGTGCCCGCCGGTGGGCTTCGACGGGGCCCTGGTCGGCGGGCTGGCTCCCGACGGCGGGCTGTACGTGCCCGAGGAGTGGCCGGAGATCGACGTCCACCCGTCGGCCGAGCGCTACACCGACGTGGCCGTCGAGGTCCTGGCCCCCTACGTGGCGCCGGCCATGGGGCGGGACGAGCTGCGCCCCCTGGTCGAGGAGGCCTACGCCACCTTCGGCCACCCCGAGGTGTGCCCGGTGCGGCCCCTGGGCGGCGACCTCCACCTGCTGGAGCTGTTCTGGGGGCCGACGCTGGCCTTCAAGGACGTGGCCCTCCAACTGGTCGGCCGCCTGTTCGACCGGGAGCTGGCCCGGCGCGACGAGCGGGCCACCATCCTGGTGGCCACCTCGGGCGACACCGGCTCGGCGGCCATCGAGGCCTGCCGGGGCCGCGACCGGCTCGACATCGTGGTCCTCCACCCGGCCGGCCGGGTCAGCGAGGTGCAGCGCCGGCAGATGACCACCGTGGACGAGCCCAACGTGCGCAACGTGGCCGTGGACGGGACCTTCGACGACTGCCAGGACCTGGTGAAGGCGGCCTTCGCCGACACGGCCCTGCGCGCCGAGCTGCAGTTGGCAGCCATGAACTCCATCAACTGGGGCCGGGTCATGGCCCAGGTCGTCTACTACGTCACCTCGGCGGCGGCGGTGGCGCCCGAGGGCCCGGTGTCGTTCTCGGTGCCCACCGGCAACTTCGGCAACGTCCTGGCCGGGTGGGTGGCGGCCCAGGGGGGCCTGGACGTGGACCGCTTCGTCATCGGCTCCAACCGCAACGACATCCTGGCCCGGTGGATCGACTCCGGGGTGATGGAGATGGAGGGGGTCGAGCCCTCCCTCAGCCCGTCCATGGACATCCAGGTGTCGAGCAACGTCGAGCGCTACCTGTGGGAGCTCTACGGCCGCAACGGGGCGGTGGTGGCCGAGGCCATGTCGACGCTGCGGGCCACCGGCCGGATCGACGTGGGCGAGGCCCGCATGGCCCGGGTCCGGTCCGCCTTCTCCGGCGTGCGGGTCGACGACGAGGCCACCCTGGCCGAGATCCGCCGGGTCCACGACGAGACCGGTGAGCTGGTCGACCCCCACACCGCGGTGGCCATCGCTGCCGCCCGGGCCGTGCCGTCGCCGGCCGGCACCCCCCGGATCTGCCTGGCCACCGCCCACGCGGCCAAGTTCCCCGACGCCGTGGAAGCCGCCACCGGCATCCGGCCGCTCCTGCCGCCCCACCTGGCCGACCTCCTGGAGCAGGACGAGCGGGTCGACCACCTGGCCAACGACTCGGCCGCCCTGGCCGACTACCTGCGGGCCACCGCTCGCTGACGGGCCTGCCCGGTGGACGCCCCGGGCCGCTCGGTAGGGTCGCCGGGGTGACCGCCGCCTCCTCCCCGACCGGAGACGTCCGGACCGGGACCGACCGGGCCGGTGACGTCCGGACCGGCCCACCGGGGTGGCACGTCGATCCCTGGCAGCGCCACGGCCTCCGGTTCTTCGACGGGCGGTTGTGGACCGAGCACGTGGCCGACGGCGGGGTGGCCAGCGTCGACTCCTCGCCGGTGGCCCGCCTGGAGCGGTCTCGGCCGGCCCCGGAGCGGGCCGCCCCCCCCGCCGACCCGGTGGGGGCCCGCGTCCTGCACGACGCCGAGGGGCAGCCCGCCGGCCGGGTGGGGACCGACGGGGGGCCGGGGGGCGAGCTCGGGCCCCTGGTGCTGGTGACCCCGCCCGACGCCACCGGGACCCGCCTGCTCCGCAGCCCCGACGGCCGGCCCGCCGGGCGCATCGAACCCGGCCGCCCCCGCGGCCTCCACCGGCTCGGCCGCCTGCTGGTGACGACTCCGTCGTCGGTCGTCACCCTGCTGGTGGTCCGCGACGCCGCCGGCGACGAGGTGGTGCGCCTGTCCCGCCCCCGGCGCCGCACCGCCCCGGTGGTGGACGTCACCGGCCCGTCGGGGCCCCTCGGGACCATCACCGCCGACCGGGTGGTGCGCGAGCTGGAGGCCCGGGTGGCCACCGCCGACGGCCGGCCGCACGGGGTCCTGACCGAGGCCCCGGGCGTGGCCGGGGCCCTGGCCCTCACCGACGCCGACGCCGACGGGACCCTGCGGGGGCGGCTCACCCCGGTGTGGGACGTGCCGGGGGAACGCCACCACCTGCCCCCCGGCGTCCTGCTGGCCGATCGCCGGCCCCGGCCCGGCGAGCCCTGGGACGAGGCGACCGCCGCCCTCGTCCTCGGGGCGCTGCTGGCCCCGGCGCTGCTCCGGCCGCCGCCCCCGCCCGAGGGGTCGGGTCAGGGGCGGGGATCGACGAAGCGGGCGCCGGTGACGGCGCCGTCGGTGACGTCCAGCTCGTAGTAGGTGCCCTTGGGGACGCCGTGGCTGGTGTCGACCGCCACCCCGTCGTCGGCCAGGGCCCGGAGGACGGCGGGGATGACGTCGCCGTGGCTGGAGAGGGCGGCGCGGGCGCCGTCGGCGGCCAGCTGCCGGATGAGCGTGGTGGCGGCCCCCGCCGTGGCCCCCTCGGTGATCGCCGGGTGGACCTCCACGTCCAGGTCCCGCTGGTGGGCCAGGGGGGCCACCGTCTGCTGGCAGCGCACCGCGGCGCTGGAGAGCACCCGGTCGAGCCGGGTCCCGGCCACGTGGGCGGCCAGGGCGTCGGCCTGGTGGCGGCCCTTGTCCGACAGGGGGCGCTCGGAGTCGCGCTGGTCCCAGGCGGAGCGGGCCCCGGCGTGGGCGTGGCGGACGAGGAGGATCGTCACGGTCGGGAACGTAGCGGTCGGCGCTCGCCCCGGTCGACGCCGCGGCCGCCGGCGAGTCAGGCTGCGGTCAGGTGGGCCGGCGCAGGGCCCGCAGCCCGGCCAGGACCTCGGGGAGGGCGGCCAGCAGGGCGTCGACGTCGGCCTCGGTGCTCGACCACCCCACCGAGACCCGCAGGGAGCGCAGGGCGTCGACCCCCATGGCGGCCAGGACCGGGGAGGGCTCCAGCGCCTCCGAGGAGCAGGCCGACCCCGAGTGGCAGGCGATCCCGGCCCGGTCCAGGCCGAGGAGCACGGCCTGGGGCTCGACGTCGTCGACCCCGAGGCACACCAGGTGGGGCAGGCGGCCCTCGGGGTCGCCGTGGACCCGCACCCCGTCCAGGGCGGCCACGCCGGCCAGCACCCGCTCGGTGAGCCGGCGGCTCTCGGCCTCCTCGGCGGGCAGGCGCCCGTCGGCGGCCAGGGTGGCGGCCGCCGCTCCCAGCCCGGCCAGGGCCGGGGTGTTCTCCAGGCCCGCCCGCCGGGCCCGCTCCTGGTCGCTGCCCACCAGCAGGGGGGCCAGGCGCAGGCCCCGGCGCACCAGCAGGGCGCCGGTGCCGGGCGGCCCGCCCAGCTTGTGTCCGCTGATCGACAGCAGGTCGGCCCCCAGGTCGGCGAAGTGGATCGGGACCCGCCCGGCGGCCTGGGCGGCGTCGACGTGCACCAGCACCCCGCGCTCGCGGGCGCCGGCCACCACGGCGGCCACCGGCTGGGTGGTGCCCACCTCGTGGTTGCCCCACTGCACGTGGACCACGGCGGTGTCGGGGCCGATGGCGCCGAGGACGGCCTCGGCGTCGACCCGGCCCTGGCCGTCGACACCCACCACGGTCACCTCGCCGTGACGGCGGGCCGCGGCCGGCACGGCCGAGTGCTCGACCGCGGTGACCACCTGGTGGCCGCCCCGGGGCGCCGCCCCCCAGGCCACGGCGGCGATGGCCTCGGTGGCCCCGCTGGTGAAGACCACCTCGCGGGGCCGGGCGCCGAGCAGGCCGGCCACCTGCTCGCGGGCCTGCTCGACGGTGACCCGGGCCACCAGGCCCTCGTGGTGGACGCGGCCCGGGTCGCCGGCTTGGTCGAGGGCATCGACCAGGGCCTGGCGGGCCTCGGGTCGCAGGGGCGACGTGGAGGCGTGGTCGAGGTAGTGGCGGACCACGGGCTCGCCGTCAGGGCCGTCGATCAGCCGGCCTCGGGGCAGTTCTCGTTGGTCCAGGTGCTGACCGCCTGGCCGGCGGTGTCGAGCTCGGGGCTGCGGAGCTCGCCGGCGATGCTCTCGGCCTCATCCTTGGAGGTGGCGTCGGCCACGGCCTCGCTCAGGTCGGCGAAGAAGTCGGCCATGACCTGCATGTCGTCCGCGATCTCCCCGGGGGCGATCTCGACCAGGTCGGCGGCGGCGGCGGCGAAGTCGACCGTCCCCGCCTGCAGATCCTCGAGCGTCTCGTCGGGCGACAGCCGGAACAGCTCGTTCAGGTCGGCGAAGCCGGCGCAGAAGTCGTCGCCGCCTTGGTTCCCGCCGTCGCCCTCGGTGGTGGTCGTGCTCTCGGTGGTGCCCGTGCTCTCGGTGGTGGCGCCGTCCTCGGTGGTGTCGGGCTCGCCGGTGGTCGTGGTGCGGCCGTCGGGCAGCGTGGTGCTGGCCGTCTCGGTGGTGGTCGTCGGCGAGGCGTCGTCCCCGTCGTCGCCGCAGCCGGCCAGGAGCAGCGACGTGAGGACCAGGGGGACGGCGGCCAGGGCGAGGCGACGGCGCATGAGGAGCTCCTTGGGCGAGCCGGAGCGGGACCGGCAGGCGGGTCGGCGTGAACCTAGTGGGTCACCCGCTGGCGCAGTTGTCGGCCACCCACGTGTCGACCGCGGCGCTGGCCCGTTGGTAGGCGCCCTCGTCCACCACGGCGGCCACCTCGGCCCGGGCCACCTCCAGGGTCGGGGCCTCGGCCACGGCGTCGCTCGCCTGTCGCAGGCCGGCGGCCAAGGCCTCGGTCTCCTCGGCGATGTCGTCCGGCGCCCGGCCGGCCAGGCCCTCGGTGTCCTCGGCCAGCCGGGCCACGCCGTCCCGCAGGGCCGCCAGGGTGTCGTTGGGGAGCGACGCGAAGTTGGCGTCGATGGTGGCGTGGTCCTCGCAGAACACGGCCGGATCGGGCTCGTCGGGCTCGTCGGCCCCGAAGCGGCACCCGGTCACGGCCAGGGCCACGGCCACGGCCACGACCAGCGGGGCCAGGACGTGCGAGCGACGGGCCACGGCGCTTCCTTCGGCAGGGGACGGGGCCACGCTACCCAGCGGTGGCGGCGCCGGGGCCCCTCAGCCCAGGGCGGTGATGCAGACCTGGTCGCCCCGGGCCAGCGAGGCCCGGGTCTCGGCCCGGGCGCTGTCGTCGCCGGCCAGGGTGGACAGCAGGCCCCGGACCATGCCCCGGTCCACGGCGCAGATCACCGGGTGCTCCACCGCGGCGTCCCCGAACGGGCAGTGCTCGGAGACGATGCGCAGGTCCCCCCGGGTGTCCTCGGCGTGGGCCGCGAAGCCGTGGGCGCTGAGGGCGTCGGCGGCGGCGTGGAGGGCGGCCCGGAGGCCGCGGGGGGCGTCGTCGTCCATGGTGCCGGCCAGCTCGCGGCCGTAGTGCTCGCCCACCTCCTCGGCCATGCGCTCGGCCCGGGCCGGACCCAGCTCGGTCAGGGCCCGGCCCAGCAGGGCCAGCAGCACCTCGTCGTGGCGGACCGGCACGGCCAGGGTGACCTGTTCGGCGGTGGCCCGGTAGCGCTTGGACGGTCGGCCGGCCCCGCTGGCCCCGCTGCGGTCGACGGCCACGTCGAGGTGGCCGCCGGCCACCAGCTTGTCCAGGTGGTGCCGGGCCACGTTGGGGTGGAGGTCGACGGCCGCCGCCACCTCGGCCGCGGTGACGCCCCCGGGGTGCTCGTGGGCGAAGAGGTAGATGCGGCGCCGGGTCGGGTCGCCGAAGGCGGCGGTGATGGCAGTCACGGCCGACGAGAAGTCCGTGGGCGACAGCGCCGGGCTGCCGGGTGCGGAGGGCACGCCGGTATCCTACCGACGGTCCCGGACGGCGCCTCTGGCGACGGCCCCGCTCCCGGTTCGCCTCCACCTGTCGCTCCCCAGGAGATCCTGTGCCCGTCACCGAAGCCGACGTCCTCGAGGCCCTCCGGCCGGTCGAGGACCCCGAGCTGCACCGCAGCATCGTCGACCTCGGCATGGTGAAGGGCATCGCCCTCGACGGTGGCACCGTGGCCGTGCAGGTGGCCCTGACCGTGGCCGGTTGCCCGCTCCGGGCCGAGATCACCACCCGGGTCACCGAGGCCGCAGTGGCCCTCGACGGCATCGACCGCGCCGAGGTCGACTTCACGGTGATGACCGACGAGGAGCGGGCCGCCGTCCGCCAGCTCATCCACGGTGATCCCGCCTCCACCGCCGGCAGCCAGGCCGCCCACGGCCACGCCGAGGGCCGCTCCATCCGCTTCGCGGACCCCGACTGCCCCACCCGGGTGCTGCTCGTCGCCTCGGGCAAGGGCGGGGTGGGCAAGTCGTCGGTGACCACCAACCTGGCCATCGCCCTGGCCCAGCGGGGCAAGAGCGTGGCCGTGGTCGACGCCGACGTGTGGGGCTTCTCCATCCCCCGGATGCTGGGCGTCGAGCACCCGCCGGCGGTCATCGACGGGATGCTGGTCCCGCCCGAGACCCACGGCGTGCGCTGCATCTCCATGGGCTTCTTCGCCGAGGAGGAGACCCCGGTGATCTGGCGGGGACCGATGCTCCACAAGGCGTTGGAGCAGTTCCTCACCGACGTGTACTGGGACGATCCCGACTACCTGCTGGTGGACCTGCCCCCCGGCACCGGTGACATCTCCATCTCGCTGGCCAGCTTCCTGCCCCGGGCCGAGTTCTACGTGGTGACCACCCCGCAGCCGGCGGCCCAGCGGGTGGCCCAGCGGGCCGGGTTCATGGCCCAGAAGGTCAACCTGTCGGTGCGGGGCGTGATCGAGAACATGAGCTGGTTCACCGGCGACGACGGCACCCGCTACGAGCTGTTCGGCGCCGGCGGGGGCCGCGAGCTGGCCGAGCGGCTGGAGGTGCCGCTGCTGGGCCAGGTGCCCCTGGTCCCCCTGCTGCGGGAGGGCTCGGACTCGGGCCGGCCCATCGTGGTCCACGAGCCTGACGGCGAGGCGGCCCGGGCCTTCCGGGCCATGGCCGAGACCGTCGACGTGGCCCTGGCCCCCACCCGCCGCTACCACCGCGAGCTCAAGATCGTCTGATCCCGGGTCGGCGGCGCCGGGGGGCGGGTCGTACTCTGGAGCCCTCGTCCGACCGCCGGACCGTCGCCCCGGGAGGCACCGCAGCCATGGCCAACGACCACCCCTACGCCGAGCGCTACGGAGTGAACCGGCGCATCCCCGAGCAGGGCCGGCCCCGCGACGAGGTGCTGGCCGAGATGCGGGCCATGGCCACCGAGGAGGACAAGGCCTGGGAGTCGGGCAAGTGCTCCGGCACCATGTACTGCGGCGACCACGACCACTACGACTTCCTGAACGAGGCGTACGGCATGTACGCCCACGTGAACGCCCTCCAGCGCGACATCTGCCCCAGCCAGACCCGCTTCGAGGGCGAGATCATCGCCATGACCCTCGACATGCTCCACGCCGATGCCGTCACCGACACCGAGCCGGTCGGCATCGTCACCACCGGCGGCACCGGCAGCATCCTCCACGCCCTGCTGGCCTACCGCGACCACGCAGCCCAGGCCCGGGGCGTGACCCGGCCCAACTTCGTGAAACCGGAGACCGGCCACCCGGCCTTCGACAAGGGGTGTCACCTGTTCGGCATCGAGGTCCGCAACGCCGCCGTCGACCCCGACACCACCAAGGTCGACGTGGCCGCCATGGCCGAGCTGGTCGACGACCAGACCATCGCCATCATGGGCTCGGCCTGCAACTACGGCTACGGCACCATCGACCCCATCGCCGAGCTGTCGGACCTGGCCCTGGCCCGGGGCGTGGGCCTCCACGTCGACGGCTGCCTGGGCGGCTTCATCCTCCCGTGGGGCCAGGAGCTGGGCTGGGACATCCCCGTCTTCGACTTCCGGCTCCCCGGCGTCACCTCCATCTCGGCCGACACCCACAAGTACGGCTACGGCTTCAAGGGCAGCTCGGTGCTCTCCTTCCGGGACAAGGCCCTGCGCAACAGCCAGTACTTCTTCCTGACCGGTTGGAGCGGCGGCAAGTACTGCTCGCCGGGCATGGAGGGCTCCCGCTCCGGCGGCGCCCTGGCCTCGACCTGGGCGGCCATGGTCACCATCGGCCGCCAGGGCTACCTGGCCTATGCCAAGGCCATCTTCGAGACGGCCGACCGGATGAAGGAGGCGGTGCGCTCGCACCCCGAGTTGCGGATCATCGGCGACCCCACGTTCTGCTTCAGCTTCACCTCCGACGAGTTCGACATCTACCACGTCAACGACGCCATGCGGCAGAAGGGCTGGCGCTTCAACGGCCAGCAGTACCCCAACGCCATCCACATGGCCGTCACCCGGCCCCAGACCCAGCCCGGCGTGGTCGAGGCCTTCGAGGCCGACCTGGCCGAGGCGGTGGCCTACGCCGCGGAGCACGCCGGCGAGACGCCCATGAGCGCGGCCATCTACGGCGGGGTGGCCGGCGGTCTGGACGACGAGGCCGACGAGTTCATCCGCATGGTCATGGCCGACATGATGGACCGCCAGCAGTCCGTCCCGGCCAAGGACTGACCGACCTCGCCCGGCGCCCCCGCCGGTCGGGGTGGGGGGCGTGAGCTGCGCCTCCTACGATGGCCCCGCTCGTCGTCCCCTCAGGAGAACCCGTGGACATCCGCATCGGCGTCACCTACACGGCCAAGGAACTGGAGGTCGAGCTGCCCGAGGGCACCGAGGCCGCCACCGTCAAGGCCGACGTGGAGGCCGCCCTCTCCAGCGGTGGCGTGCTCTGGCTGACCGACCGCAAGGGCCGCAACGTGGGCGTCCCGGCCGACAAGGTGGCCTACATCGACCTGGGCGTCGAGGCCGGCGACCGCCGCATCGGGTTCGCGGGCTGATCGTCACCCCCGGGCCCCGCCCCGCCTGATGGCTCTCGACCTGCTCGACCGGAAGCTGCTGTTCGTCACCGGCAAGGGGGGCGTGGGCAAGACCACGGTGGCCGCCGGCCTGGCCCTGCTGTCCGCCGACCGGGGCCAGCGCACCCTGGTGTGCGAGGTCGACGCCAAGGGCGGCCTGGCCGGCTTCTTCGAGGCCACCCACACCGGGTTCCAGCCCGTCGAGCTCCAGCCCAACCTCTTCGCCATGTCCATGGACACCGAGGAGTCGCTGAAGGAGTACCTGAGCCTCCAGCTCAAGCTGCCGCTGGTGGCCCGCATCGGCCCCCTGGCCCGGACCTTCGACTTCGTGGCCAACGCCGCCCCCGGGGTGAAGGAGATCCTCACCGTGGGGAAGCTGGCCTGGGAGGTGGTGGAGCGCCACTACGACCTGGTGGTGGTCGACGCGGTGGCCAGCGGCCACATCGTGGGCCAGCTCGCCGCCCCCAAGGGCATCAACGACCTGGTGTCGGTGGGCCTGGTCCGCAACCAGACGGCGTGGATGCTGGAGGTGCTGGAGGACCCGGCCCGCACCGGGGTGGTCATCGTGGCCGCCCCCGAGGAGATGCCGGTCAACGAGACCATCGAGCTGGCCCAGCGGTTGCGGGCCGAGACCGACGTGGACCTGGCCGCGGTGATCGTGAACCGGGTGCTGCCCGAGCTGTTCGGCCGGGGCGAGGAGGAGCTGTTCGACACGCTGCGCACCCCCGAGCGGGCCGCCGCCCTGGGGGAGGCGGTGGACGGTGACGTGGGCCCCATCCTCGACGCCGCCGAGCTGGCCGTGACCCTGCGCCGCACCCGGGCCGCCCACCTCCAGACCCTGCGAGCGGGGCTGACCGACGTCGACCTGCTCTACCTGCCCGAGGTGTTCGCCCGCTCCACCGGCCTGCGCTTCACCCGCCAGGTGGCCGAGGCCCTGGACGAGGAGCTGGGCTGATGGCGTCCAAGGAGAAGGCGGCCAAGGACAAGAAGGGGAAGGCCAAGGTCGGCGCCGACGCCGGCGCCGTGGACGGCGACCCGGAGGAGATCCGCACCCTGCAGCAGCTCCTGGCGGCCAAGGAGATCGTCATCTCCTGCGGCTCGGGCGGGGTGGGCAAGACCACCACCGCGGCGGCCCTGGCCGCCATGGCCGCCGCCCACCACGGGGGCAAGGTGCTGGTGCTGACCGTGGACCCGGCCCGGCGGCTGGCCAACGCCCTGGGCCTGGAGCGCTTCGGCAACACCGAGACCCGCGTGGGGACCGAGGCCTTCACCGCCGCCGGGGTGGAGCCCCGGGGCGAGCTGTGGGCCGCCATGCTCGACACCAAGCAGTCATGGGACGAGCTGATCGTCCGCCACGCCCCGGACGCCCGGACCCGCGACGCCATCCTGTCGAACTCGATCTACGCCAACATCTCGGGCCGGTTCGTGCAGAGCCACGACTACATCGCCATGGAGCGGCTGTACGAGATCCACTCCTCGGGCCGCTACGACCTGATCGTGGTGGACACGCCCCCCACCCGGAACGCCATCGACTTCCTGGACGCCCCGGAGCGCATGGCCGAGTTCTTCTCCAGCCGGTTGCTGCGGTGGCTCACGGCCCCGGCCAAGAACCGGGTGCTGTCCCTGGCCTCGAAGCCGTTCTACCGGGTGGCCGACGGCATCCTGGGCTCGCAGTTCCTGGAGGACATCGCCGAGTTCTTCGGCCTGTTCCAGACGTTGGGCCCGGGCTTCGTGGAGCGGGCCGAGGCCGTCACCCGCACCCTCTCGGACCGGCGCACCACGTTCCTGGTCGTCTCCACGCTGGAGGCGGCCCCGGTGCGGGAGGCCGAGTACTTCATCCGCGAGCTGGAGGCCCGCGGGCTCCACCTGGGGGCCGTGGTCCTCAACAAGGTGCTGCCGGCCTACCTGCGCCGGACGGCCACCACCGGCGTGGCCCGCCGTCTGGTGGGCGACGCCGACCGGGCGGCCGCCGCGGTGGCCGACGGCGTCGGCGATCCCGCGGCGGTGGCCGCCGTGCTGCGGGAGGTGGGGGAGAGCTTCCTCAACTACCAGGTCATCGCCACCCGGGAGCAGGAGCAGCGGGCCGAGCTGGCCCGCACCCCCGACGTGGTGGCCACCGTGCCCTACTTCGACAGCGACATCGCCGACGTCACCGGCCTCCTCCGCCTGGGTGAGGCCATCTGGCGCTGACAGCCGGCGGAGTCGACCGCCCGCTCCCCCCGGGGTGCGGGCGGCCCCGCGCCCCGCCGGCCGCGGTCAGGAAGGAGGAGCGGAGGGGATGGCGTAGGTGACGGTGGCGGTGGCCACCGGGGTGGGGTCGCCGCCGGTGGCGAGGCGGACCTCGACCACGGCCTGGCGCCGGCCCCGCCGCAGCATCTCGGTGGTGGCCACCACGTCGCCGGGCCCGGGCTTGCGCAGGAAGTGGATGGACAGGTGGCTGGTGACCGAGAGGGCCACCGGGCCGATCTCGGCCAGGGTGGCGGCCCAAGCCGCCGAGTCGGCCACCGCCATCAGCGTGGGTCCCGAGACGGTGCCGCCGGGCCGGATCACCACCCGGTCGGCCGGCAGGCGGGTGACGGTGCGCCCCGGCCCGACCTCCTCCACCACCTGCCACGGCTCGTTGCCCGGGAAGCTGCCGCGGATGAAGGTGGTGATCTCCTCGGCCGTCATGACCGGCTCGCTCGGCGCCATCCCGGGAGCTTGGCACGCGGCCACGGCCACCCCGCCTGCCACCCCGGACGGGCGTGGCCCCCGACCGGTCGACGTCGACGGCCCGGCGGGCCGGGACCTGGGGCTCCGGCGTGGTCCGACGGCCGCGCCGGGGCCGGGGGACGGGCCGTAGCCTGGCGCCGTGGCCAGCCTCGTCGAGATCGCTCGCACCCAGACCGAGCTGGACGAGGGGCAGCTCGCCCACTTGCAACGGCTGGTGGCGTCGTGGGGCCTGGTGGCCGACCTGTGCTTCTCGGACCTGCTGCTGTTCGTCCCCACCGACCTCGACGGCACCCACTTCGTGGTGGCCGGCCAGGTCCGCCCCACCACCAACCAGACCCTGTACGTGCGCGACCTGCTGGGCGAGATCGCCGACGAGGAGGAGCGCCCCCTCATCGCCCGGTCGTGGCGCCGGGGGGAGATCATCGAGGGCGAGGTCACCGACCCGATCATCCGGGAGCGGGTGCGGATGTTGTGCATCCCGGTCCGCCACCACGGCGAGACCGTCGCCGTCCTGAGTCGTGAGTCGACGCCCTCGGTGGGGAGGGCCGCCGGCGAGCTGGAGCGGACCTACCAGGAGATCTTCAACCGGTTCGCCCGCATGATCGCGGCCGGGGAGTTCCCCTACGCCCGCGAGGACGGTGACTCCTCGGCCAACCTGCGCGTCGGTGACGGTTGCCTGGTGCTGGACCGCTCGGCCCGGGTGTCCTACGCGTCGCCCAACGCGGTGTCGGCCCTGCACCGCTTCGGCATCCACGTGAACACCGAGGGGCTGCGCCTGGGCGAGCTGGGCCTGGACGACGAGCCGGTCCGCACCGCCTTCGCGGTGGCCGCCCCCGTCACCGAGGAGATCGACCCCAAGCCGGGGGTCAGCGTGCTGGTGCGCTGCATCCCCCTGGTCGACGCCGGCCAGGTGACGGGAGCGGTGCTGCTCCTGCGGGACGTGTCCGAGCTGCGCCGCCGGGACCGGTTGCTGCTGTCCAAGGACGCCACCATCCGCGAGATCCACCACCGGGTGAAGAACAACCTCCAGACCATCGCCTCCCTGCTGCGGCTCCAGGGCCGGCGGCTGTCGTCGCCGGAGGCCAAGCAGGCGCTCGACGAGTCGGTGCGCCGCATCCGCTCCATCGCGATCGTGCAAGACATCCTCGCCCACTCGGCGGGCGACGTCGTCGACTTCGCCGAGGTGGTCACGCCGATGGTGCGCATGGTGGAGGACACCGTGAGCGGGCCCGACCGGGCCATCCACGTGTCGGTCACGGGCGAGCCCGGCCGCCTCGAGAGCGACCTGGCGATGCCGCTCGCCGTGGTGCTCAACGAGCTCGTGCAGAACGCGGTCGACCAC